>CALVXV010000079.1 GCA_944371685.1 uncultured Bacilli bacterium
AAAAAAAATCAAAAAAATTAATTTTCTGATTTTTCTTTCAACTTAACAGCCATCTGTCTAATTTTGTTAAGTCGATGATATACACCTGATTTGGTAATTTTATTACCTGTTTCCATACTTATTATCTCACTTAATTCTACTAATGACGCTTCCGGATATTTAATTCTATATTCTGAAACTTCTTTTTCTTTATCACTTAACAAATCATAAACATCCATTTTTTTTAAAAATTCAATATCCTTAACTTGATCATTAGCCGTCTCAATAATCTTATCAACATTAGCTTGTTCACAATTATTAAGCCTATTAGTCATATTTTTATGATCTCTATAAATACGAATATCTTCAAAGTAAAGTACCGCTTTAACTGCACCTATTATCCTTAAAAAATCACCTATTTTCTCAGCTTCTTTAATATAAACAACATATCTATGTTCCCTATGTAAAATTTTACTATTCAAATTAAAATAATTTAAACTTTTCTGAACAAACTGCGCATAGTCTAAAATATCCAAATTAAACTCTAAATGATACCTAGAGGTCTTTGGATCATTCACACTAGCTTTCATTAAAAATAAACCTTTTAAATATGCCATAAGTAAATCTTCATCCGCATATATAAAACTCTCTGGAACACTACCAAAAATACCTAAACTTTTCAAAATATGTGAAGTCTTTTGCTTAACCTCTAATGTATAAAGCATATTCTTATTATAATTATATCCCCTTTTTACACTTACCTTAGGATACACATTAAACAAATCTTTAAATAACGAATAAATAAGTCTTGCCACCGCATTATTCTCAGTTACAATTCTTATATCTTCACCATATTCTCCATTACGAACAATCGCCGAAAGTTCCGAAATTTTCTCAGTCTCAGGTATTTCTAACTTACTAACCTCATCTTTTACTACCGCTGTAAATGACATAAAACCACCTCTAATCAAGCAAATATGAAAGAATATCAATCGCTACTCTAAGCGTATTATGCCTAATCATTCCATTTTCAATCATAATATAATCATTCTCAATAACATGAACATTCATCTTATTCAAAATATCATAATTAGCCTTAACTAAATCTTTTTGTTCTGTAGTTTCATAATTTTTAACAATATTTGAATCAATCTCACCATTATTTAAAATCACCGCATCAATTTTTCTTTTACCTAAATATTTATTTAAAAGTTGAACATGATCTCCTACAGTAAAATTATCCGTCTCACCAGGTTGTGTCATAATATTACAAACATAAATAATTTTAGCTTTGCTATTATCAATTTCTTTTTTAACTTCACGGCAAAGCAAATTAGGAATAATACTCGTAAACAAGCTCCCCATACTAAGAATAATTGCATCCGCTTCTTTAATTGCCTTCAAAACATCCGGATTAACCTCTGGTGTCTCTTTATAATATACTTCCTTTATCCTATCATTATATTCCGTAATAAGATGTTCCCCCATAACCACCTTACCACTAGCCATTTTACCCATTAATGTCACATCATCTTCAGTAAGAGGAATAACCTTACCTTTAAGTTTCAAAAGTGAATTCACCAGCTCAATTCCATCAGACACATTACCAGTAATTTCAGCCGCACCTGTCAAAAGTAAATTTCCAAGCGCATGACCGTCTAAATCACTTGATGTATCAAATCTATAATCAAATAACTTTTTTATTTCTTCTTCATTTTCCGACAAACTAATTAAAACTTTTCTAATATCACCAACTGCCGGTGTATGAAATTCTTCTCTAAGTCTACCAGTACTACTACCATCATCACACACTGATACAATAGCCGAAATATCAAAAGGTAATTTTTTAAGTCCTCTAAGCAACTGACTCATACCAGTTCCACCACCTAAAACTGCTACTTTCATCACTAATCATCCTCCTTAATACTAAGTGCAGCTACCGCTCCATCACTCGCTGCCGTAATGATTTGATAAAAATTTTTATACCTCACATCGCCGACCGCATATAACCCCTTAATACTACTTTCCATTCTATCATTTGTTTTAATATAACCATTTTTCATATCTATATCTAAATCGTGTAAAAAGTTAAGTTCAGGAACACCACCTATTGCCACAAATAAACCACTTAAAGCAATAGAATCACCATTATCTAAAATAACATTAGATAATTTTTCTCCATAACCAAGTTTAGTAACCTGAACATTTTTCATCACCACAATATTATCCTTATTTTTAACTCTACTTTGTAAAATTTCATTAGCTCTTAAATCTTTACGTACAAATACATATACCTTATTACATAAATCAGATAAATATAAAGCTTCCGTTAAAGCACTATCACCGCCACCAACAATAGCCACATCTAAACCACGGTAAAATGCCCCATCACAAACTGCACAATAACTAATTCCTCTATTTAAAAGTCCATCTTCCCCAGCCAAATTCAATTTCCTAGGAGTCCTTCCTGTTGCCACAATTACATAATCACAGTTAATACTTTCCTTCTCCATCTGCACTTCAAACTTATCATTAAAAGTAACCTTCAAAACTTTATCTTTAATTATTGTCACACCTAAATCCTTTATCTGCCTACTCATTCTTAAAGCTAAATCTCCCCCAGTAATCTCCGAAAACCCCAAATAATTTTCAATCTTATTAGTTTTCAGCATCTCGCCACCAAGCATATCTTTTTCTATAATAATTGCCTCTATCCCAGCCCGTTTCAAATACAAAGCCGCATTCATTCCGGCTGGACCTCCACCAATAATTACACACTTACTCATCTAATCTACCTCCTGCATAATTTATCTTCTTTTTTATACTATATATAAATAAAATAATACCAATAATCACCATCACTAAAGAAACTAACTGCGCAACTCTAAGCGATAAAAACATTAAACTATCCGTTCTCATTCCTTCGACAACAAATCTCTCTATTCCATACCAAACTAAATAAAAACTAGTCAAATATCCAATCTTCATAAACCTTCTTCTTCTTAAAATAAGCATAATAACAAAACCAATTAAACACCAAACTGATTCATATAAAAATGTTGGAATATAATAATTACCCCCTATATTCATGCCATCAATAATAAACTGAGGTAAATGAAGGTTCTGTAAATAAGCAAGCGTTGTAATAGAGCCATGAGCTTCACCATTAAAGAAATTACCCCACCTACCAATTGCCTGCGCTATAATAAGACCAACTACCAAATAATCTAAAATCTGAATTAAATTAACCTTTTTCTTATAACAAATCACTGCAATAGTAATAAGACCAGCTATAATTCCTCCATGAATTGCAAGGCCACCATTCCAAACCTTAAAAACCTCTATCAAATTATCTTTATAATAATCAAAATTAAAAATAACATAATAAATTCTAGCTCCCACAATACCTAAAATAACAGCTAAAAAAAGTACATTAACCATAAAATTTTCATCAAATCCATGCCTCTTGGCCTCTTTAATTGCTAAATTAGAACCAAGTAAAATAGCAATAAATAAAATTATCGAATACCAATGAATAGATATAATACCTATATTAATTATTGGTTCCATCTCGTCCCTCCTTAAATGTCAATCTTTTAAAGAATATTGTATCTAAAATAACATTAAGTACTGAAATTGAAATTGCCACTAACACTGCAAACCAAATGCCATAAATATTAAAATGATCTCCTAATATAAAACTCACTATTTTTAAAATAATCAAATTTATAAAAGGATAAAAAAGACCTAAAGTAATACCTGTAATCGGAATAGTAAACCATACCAAAAAAGGTTTAACTGTTTTATTCAAAAGATATATCAAAATTGCTGCTACTAAACACCATAAACCATAACACGAATTATCAATATATAAAGTATTTTTAAACACCAAAGTCATAAGCATCAAAATAACTGTATATCCTAAAATTCGAATAATCCAATCTATAATCTTCATAAAACGATACTTACCTTTATACATATCCTTCACCCTCTACATTATAGCATATTCCAAAAGAAGAAACAAAAGAAGATAAAAGAAAAATAAAGACTAGAAAATATTCCAATCTTTATTCACTTTGCATCTCAAATAAAGCATCACGAAGTTCCATAGCTCTTTCAAAATCAAGATTTTTAGCCGCCTCTTTCATTTCATGTTCTAAACTAATCATCAAGTTTTCCTTTTCCTTCTTACTCATTTTCTTTTCTTTCTTATCTTTAACCTCAAAATTGTTAGAAATAACTTCTCGAATCTCTTTAATAATTGTCTTAGGAACTATACCATGCTCTTTATTATAAGCCTCTTGAATCTTTCTACGTCTATTAGTTTCTTTTATAGCACTATCCATTGCCGAACTAATCTCATCCGCATACATAATAACTCTACCATTCGCATTACGAGCAGCCCTACCAATCGTTTGAATCAAGCTTCTCTCGCTTCTTAAAAATCCCTGTTTATCCGCATCCATAATCGCAATTAAACTAACCTCTGGAACATCAATACCCTCACGAAGTAAATTAATTCCTACAACAACGTCATATTTACCAACCCTTAAATCATGAATAATCTGCATTCTCTCTAATGTCTTAATTTCGTTATGTAAATAAGCCACTTTAATATCTAAATTTTTCAAATAAACCGATAATTCTTCAGCCATTCTAATTGTCAAAGTTGTAATCAAAGTACGTTCATTTTTCTCAATTTGCTTATGTATCTGATTAACCAAATCATCAATTTGATTCTTAGTTGGTTTAACCTCAATTTTAGGATCAAGTAACCCCGTCGGTCTAATAATCTGCTCTGTAACTTGATTATGAACCTTTTCCATCTCATAGTCACCAGGCGTTGCAGAAACAAAAATAGCTTGCTTTATTTTTCCTTCGAATTCTTCAAACTTAAGTGGTCTATTGTCTAAAGCACTAGGAAGTCTAAATCCATAATCAACTAATGCTTGCTTTCGCATTCTATCTCCATTATACATTGCTCTAACCTGTGGAAGTGTCACATGTGATTCATCAACAACAAGTAAAAAATCATCACCAAAGAAATCAATTAAAGTAGTTGGCATCTCACCAGGCTTACGTAAAGCAAGTGGTGCTGAATAATTTTCAACACCCCTGCAAGAACCAGTCTCTGAAAGCATTTCAATATCATAATTTGTTCTTTCTTTCAATCTCTGATACTCAAGTAGCTTATTTTCACTTTGAAACTTGTCCAATTGAGCATCTAATTCTTTCTTAATATTTTCAATAGCGATCTTAAGTTTTTCTTCATCAGTAACGAAGTGACTTGCAGGAAATAGTGTATAAGTTTTTTTGTCATTAATTAAAGTTCCCGTCACTAAATCAAATTCACTAATTCTATCAATTTCATCACCAAAAAACTCCACTCTAATTCCATGCGCATGCTGACCTATAGGTACAACTTCAAGTACATCTCCATGAACCCTAAAAGTACCACGTTTTAAATCAATATTATTTCTCTCGTAAAGCATTTCAATTAACTTTTCAATAATTTTATCTCTATCAACAGTTTCACCAACACTTAAAAACAAAACCTTTTTCTTATAATCTTCTATTTCACCAATACCATATATACAAGAAACAGAAGCTACAACTATAACATCTTTATGATCTAAAAGTGAAGCTGTCGCATAATGTCTAAGTTCATCAATCTCATCATTAATAGAAGCATCTTTTTCAATATAAGTATCGGTCTTAGCCACATAAGCTTCCGGCTGATAATAATTGTAGTAGCTAACGAAA
>CALVXV010000080.1 GCA_944371685.1 uncultured Bacilli bacterium
TACTTTGGAGAGAAGTTAAAAACTTCCGGGATGACCGTTATCATAATTAAGACAGCCGTATAGGATGGTACCGTATTACATATACTCCTAACACAGGGCTGTTTTTGCTTTAAAAGGAGGGATGATTATGAATAATTGGTTAAAATATTTTAGTAAAGAAGAAATTGCGGGCTTTATGAATGCAGAAAACCTCTACGGAAAAGCATATTTAATATGTGAGAGAGTTTTTGAAGGTAAAAAACGTAAATCTGGAGTTCCTTATTTAAACTATTTAATTGCTGTGTCGAATAAGTTTTCTGATGATAAAACTAAGGTTATTGCTTTGCTTCATGACATTATGAAAGAGACAGAGATTACAGCTAATGATTTAAGTGAGATTGGTTTTCCTAGTGATATAGTTAAGACTGTTGTTTTAATGACTAGAGAGGAAAATGAATCTTATGATGAATTTATTAACCGAATTATTGGTAGCAAAAATGACAGAGCATTACAAATTAAGAAAGTAGATATTGAACAAAGTATGGATTTACATGATATTGAGGTTACAGATGATTATTTGAATAGAATTGAAGTTAAATATAAACCTCAATATGAAAAAATTTTAGGATATTTAGGCGACTTAGAAAGGGAAAATTAAAATGATAGATATAAAATTAATACGTGAAAATAAAGATTTAGTTAAGGAAAATATTAAAAAGAAGTTTCAAGATAAAAAGTTACCTTTGGTTGATGAGGTATATGAACTTGATATTAAGTGCAGAGAAGCTAAAGGTAAAGGCGATGAGCTTAGAAAAGAGAAAAATGAAAAAAGCGCTTTAATTGGCGCTTTAATGCGTGAGGGTAAAAAAGATGAGGCTGAGAAAATCAAGGCTGAAGTTAGTAAATATGGTGATGAGATTTTAAAATTAGAAAAAGAAGAAGAAGAATTGCGAGCTAAAATACATGCAGATATGATGGTTATTCCAAATATTATGGATCCCTCTGTTCCAATAGGTGAAGATGATAGTAAAAATGTGGAATTAGAAAAGTTTGGCGAACCGATTATTCCTTCTTTTGAAATTCCACATCATGCAGATATATGTGCGAGACTTAATGGTTTAGATAAAGAGAGTGCTGGAAGAACTAGTGGTAATGGTTTTTACTATTTGATGGGCGATGTGGCTAGATTACATTCTGCGATGTTATCTTATGCACGTGATTTTATGATAGATAAAGGTTTTACTTACTGCATTCCTCCATTTATGATTAGAAGTGATGTGGTAAATGGGGTTATGAGTTTTGAAGAAATGGATGCAATGATGTATAAGATTGAAGGCGAAGATTTATATTTAATTGGTACGTCTGAACATTCTATGATTGGTAAATTTCAAGGACAGATTATTAAAGAGGAAGAATTGCCTATTACTTTAACCTCTTACTCACCTTGCTTTAGAAAAGAAGTTGGAGCTCACGGTATTGAAGAACGCGGACTTTATAGAGTTCATCAATTTGAAAAGCAAGAGATGGTTGTTTTATGTAAACCGGAAGATGGTATGAAATTTTACGATAAAATGTGGAAATATACTGTGGAATTTTTTAGAAGTTTAAATGTCCCTGTTAGGACTTTGGAGTGCTGTAGTGGTGATTTAGCTGACTTGAAGGTTAAGTCTTGTGATGTTGAGGCCTTTAGTCCTAGACAAAATAAATATTTTGAGGTTGGTTCTTGTTCAATACTTGGTGATGCTCAAGCGAGAAGGCTTGGTATTAGAATGAAAACTAAAAATGGTAATGAATATGTAACTACTTTAAATAATACGGTATTAGCTACTCCTCGTGGTTTGATTGCTTTTTTAGAAAACAATGTGAATGAGGATGGTAGTGTAAATATACCAGAGGTATTAAGACCTTATATGGGTGGAAAAGAAAAGTTAGTTCCTAAAGACTGATAAATTAATATCAGTTTTTTTCTATTTTAAAAGGAATTTCGCCTTTCAAGTCGTATGTTAATCTATGAAAGGAGGAATTCCTATGTTTTATTTAATAGAACAATTTAGATTTATTATTTATGTGATTTGGGAATATTTTGATTATAAATCAAGATAAATGACTATCACCGTTTGTATAGTCAATGGTGATGCCATCTTGGACATTGTAAATATAGACATTGAAACATATTTCTCCACATTTATCTTCAACGGAACTAGCTTCTATTTGAACACCACTAGCTAAGAGATTATTATTTTCGTAAATTGGGGTTACCCTATATAGGACATGATTATTAGTTTTGTCTATATAGTTGGCAACTTCGTTTTCAAAGTCTAGCATAGCGCCGGTATTCATTTGTCTTGTACAGGTGATGAGATTTTTTTCATTGGCATTTTCACCTGTTAATTGATAGCCAATTAAATGACAACGATTATATAGATATTTTCCATTTACAATATCATATTTAATGGTGTGCCAACCTGTGGGTTTAATCATACCGATTGAACCCCGCTTTTCTTTGGGCATAGTTTCTTTACCAACTTTGGCAAAGGCGGTTCTAGCTCTTTTTAGATAATCTAAATCACTATATGATTCAAAGGTTTCTTTAGTATAGTCATCATCAGTAAAATTGGGTTTATTATCATTTATTTGAATATATGCGTTACCACTATATTCTGGAAGATTTTCTAATTTATATGTTTCTTTTTGCTTTATTAGGGGTTCAGTCATGAAGGTTTTTATTTCATTTTGATATGCGATACATAAAATTATAATTATCGTTAAAGTTGTTATAAATATATTTCTTTTTTGTGTTTTTTTACTTCTTCTTGCCATTATTTAGCCTCGGCCCAATTTTGTCCATAATGAATGTCAATAGCTAATGGGACAGATAGTTCACAAACATTATCCATGATGTCAGTTACTATTTGTTTAACTTTTTCTAGTTCTTGTTTAGGAACATCGAAGATTAATTCATCGTGAACTTGAATAATCATTTTGGTTTTTAAATTATTTTCTTTAAAGGCATTATATACTTTAACCATGGCTAATTTTATGATATCAGCAGCACTTCCTTGGACTGGTGTGTTTAGGGCAATTCTTTCGCCACTTTGTCTGATTGTATAGACAGTATTTTTTAATTCTGGAATATTTCTTTTTCGGTTAAATAAGGTGGTAACATATCCTTTTTCTTTGGCATGGGCAATACTACTTTCCATATATTCTTTGATGCCTGGATATGTTTCTAAGTATGTGTCTATAAATTTTTTGGCTTCAGCTGGCCTAATACCGACATTTTCGGCTAAACCAAAACTACTAATTCCATAAATAATACCAAAGTTGACAGCTTTAGCTACTCTACGCATTTCGCTAGTAACTAGAGATAATGGAACGTGAAAAATATCGCTTGCAGTTTTAGTATGGATATCTAATTTATTATTGAAGGCTTCTTTTAAGGCTTTAACATCAGCCATGTGAGCAAGCATTCTAAGTTCTATTTGTGAATAGTCGGCACCTAAAATATAATCATTAGTTGGAATAAATGCTTTTCTAATGGATCTACCATAATCGTCTCTGACAGGAATGTTTTGAAGGTTGGGTTCAATTGAAGATAACCGTCCGGTTCTGGTTAGATTTTGTGTATATATAGTATGAATTTTTCCATCTTCACTAATTGTATTAATTAGTCCTTCCACGTATGTCCCATATATTTTAGATAGTTTACGGTATTCTATTATTTGATTTATTATGGGATGTTTATCTTTTAATTTGTTTAAAACATCAATAGCTGTGGAATAGCCGTTGGTCGTTTTCTTTTTATGTGGAAGATTTAACTTTTCAAATAAGACTTCACTTAATTGGCTTGGTGATGAAATATTAAATTCACATCCAGCATTATTATATATATCTTTAGTTAATAATTCTAATTTTATTTGTATGTCCTCCCCCATCTCTCTTAGAACATTTTTGTCAACTTTAACTCCAGTAAATTCCATGTCGGCAAGGACTGTAGCTAGGGGTAGTTCAATTTCGTTAAAGAGATATTCAACGTTTTCTTCTTTAATTTTATTTTGAAAAAACTCTTTAGTTTCATAGATGAATTTGGCTCTATTTACACATTCTTTAGCAATTATTTCTTCAGCCGGTTTTTTTAAGCTAGAGTTTTTACCATATATTTTTTCATAGAAATTTAAAGTGTAATCTACTTGGTTAGCTAGATAAGCGATATCTTCTTTCATATTATAATCTAATAAGGCGCCAGCTATCATGGTATCAAAGATAACGTTTTTTATTTCTATGTTTTGCCATTTTAAAGCGACAATGGTTTTCTTTAAATCATAGGTATATTTGGTGGTTTCTTGTAAAAATTGTGGATTTTGTTTTAAAATGTCTAAGGGGATAAAATAGGCTACTTTATCATTATAAACACCCATGCCTAATATTTCTGATTTATGATAGTTTTGACCAAGTATTTCTAAATATATGGCGACGTCATCATCTATTTTGATGTCATTTACATTATTTATTATTTTAATGTTTAGCTCCTTTTTAACTTTTTTTGGTGTTTGACTTTTTTTTAGAAAAGAATAAAATTCTAAATTTTCATATAACTTGTTTAAATTTTCAGTGTCATCACCAAGATATTTTGTATCTTCAATAGTTATTTCTAATGGAACGTTCTTTACTATAGTGGCTAGATGATATGATTTATAAGCATTTTCTTTATCTGTTTGTAATTTTTCTTTTAATTTTCCTTTGATATTATCTATATTTTCATAAATACCATCTAAAGTTTTATATTCATGAAGGAGTTTTAAAGCGGTTTTCTCACCTACTCCTTTGACGCCTGGAATATTATCAGATGCATCTCCCATTAAAGCTTTTAGGTCGATGACATTTATTGGTTTTATACCATAGGCTTCTTCAAAGGTGTCCTGATTATATCTAATATAGTCTTTCTGCTTTAAAAGTTTTATATCAACATCACTAGATATTAATTGAAGTAAGTCTTTATCACTACTAACAATAGTACCAATAAAATCTGGATTATCATCACAAAACTTACTAAATGTTCCTATTATATCATCGGCTTCATAATTATCAATTTCATAGTATTTAATACCCATGGCAGTTAATAATTGTTTGGCGATGGGAAATTGTTTTTTTAACTCATCAGGGGTTTCTACACGGCCGTCTTTATATCCATCATATTCTTCATGTCTAAAAGTCTTTCCTTTGTCAAATGCGACTAATACATATTCAGGTTTTTCTTCGTTAATAATTTTGTGAATCATGTTTACAAATCCAAATAAAGCATTGGTTGGGAATCCTTTACTATTATTCATAAAATTACCGTTATAAGCTGTTGCATAATAACTTCTAAACATAAGATTATTACCATCTATCATTATTATTTTTTTCATATTTTATCACCTAGTAATATTTTACCATTTTAAAACACTTTGGAACAAGTGTTTTAATATATATTCGTTTTTTTACTGCTTTACACTTTGTAAAATTATGGGAATCTTTGGAGAATGTAACTTTCGCATAAGAACAAAATACCAAAATAAATTTTGGATGTTATTACCTCACGGTAAGCTCTTTCTACTTCACAGAAACCTAAGGTT
>CALVXV010000081.1 GCA_944371685.1 uncultured Bacilli bacterium
CATTTGTTTGAAAATATATTGACACGAATATTTGTTCGTGATATGATTAAAATGTCAAAGGGAGGTATGTAATATGGAATTTTTAAAGTGTAAAGCAATTATTGCTTTAGTTGTAATGGTTTTAGGAGTTAGTTATATTAGTGCATCGGATAATGCAATGGTTCAAAGTCATACCCAAGATGATGGAGTAAGTGTGGCATTAAATGCGTAAATATTAAAATATTGCTTGCTATTAAAGGTGTTTTTTAGTAAAATATATTTTATAGGAGGCAGATAAAATGGATATTGGAGCATTTTTATTAGATTTTTTAAAGGTTGTTGGTGGTTTAGTTGTTGGTGTGATTATTGGATTTTTGATTGCAAAAAAGGTTATGAAAAAACAACTTAAAGAAAATCCACCAATTAATGAGAAAATGATTAAAGCAATGATGTCTGGGATGGGAAGAACACCTAGTCAAAAACAGGTTAATCAAATGATGAAGTCAATGCAAAAATATATGTAAGCATTGATTTTTATTTTGTTTTTGGGTAATATATTAGATATGGAAGAAATGATTAAATTTGTAGTTTTTAAAAATGTTGGAGAAGCTTCTGTGAAGGTTGATAGTTTGGATGGACTTTGTTATTATTTTGCTAATAACATTAAAGCTGATTTGGAGATGATGGAAATACCGGTTTTAATGTACAACATAAATGATGGTGGTGGATATGATCATTATTATTTGATTGCGAATGATGAGTTTTTAATTGATCCAACTTATTCACAATTTATGGAAAAGCCTAATGAAAAGCCAATTATGTTTGAAGATTTTCCCGGTAAATTACTTAAGAAAACGGCAAGAGGTAAAGAAATTTTAATTGACTTATTAGAAAATGGATATCATAAATTAATAGAAGGTGATATGGATATTTATTTATCCAGTTTTAAATTAAAAGATGTGAAGGAGAGAAGTAAATGAAAATTAAGTATGAGTTAATTAAAAATGATGGTAGGGCACGTTTTGGTAAGTTAATTACTAATCATGGAACTTTTGAAACACCAATGTTTATGCCAGTGGGAACTTTAGCCAATGTTAAGATGCTGACACCTGAGGAACTTAAGGAAGCTCATAGTGCAGTTATTCTTTCTAATACATATCATTTGTGGCTTAGACCAGGAGAAGATGTGGTAGCTAAAGCCGGTGGCCTTCATAAATTTATGAATTATGATGGACCTATTTTGACTGATAGTGGAGGGTTTCAAGTTTTTTCACTAGCTAAGAATAAAGAGAAAGATATTACTGAGGAAGGAGTTCACTTTAAAAGCCATATAGATGGCAGACCACTTTTTTTAACGCCTGAGCTTTCAATGGAAATTCAAAATAAGTTAGATAGTGATATTGCAATGAGTTTTGATGAGTGTATTCCTTATCCAGCAACTTATGAGTATGCAAAAAAAAGTACGGAGAGAACGCTTAGATGGGCTAAAAGAGGTAAAGAAGCTTTTAACAATGAAAATCAATCTTTATTTGGAATTGTTCAAGGCGGTGAATATAGTGATTTAAGGAAGTTTAGTGCTGAAGAAACAGTTAAACTGGGTTTTGATGGCTATTCAATTGGGGGTACATCGGTTGGTGAGGATAAACCAACAATGTATAAGATGATTGATGATGCGATTAAATATTTACCTATTGATAAACCACGTTATTTAATGGGGGTTGGAGAACCGGTAGATTTACTTGAAGGGGTAGAGCGTGGGGTTGATATGTTTGACTGCGTACTGCCAACTAGAATAGCTAGACATGCGAATGCTTTTACTTATCATGGTAAAATTAATTTACGTAATGCGAAATATAAAGAGGATTTTACACCGATTGATGAATGTGATTGTTATACTTGTAAGCATTATACTAAGGCTTATATTAGACATTTATTTGTGGCTAATGAAGGTTTGGGTGGAAGACTTCTTTCAATTCATAATATTCGTTTTTTAATTAGAATGATGGAAGATATGCGCACAGCTATTAAAGATGATAGATTTTTAGAATATAAAGATGAATTTTTGAAAAAATACTTAGGTTCTGATGTGAACTCTAAATAGAGTTATCAAACTTAAGTATTTTTGTTTATTCCGATTATGCTACCGAAAATTCCTGATATAATTAATATTAAGAAGAAGGTTAATTTTTGTGGCTCAAACTTTCCTATACTGATAGTGAATATTACCAATAGACAAATTATAATTAAACTTATTTTTAAACCTTCGAGCCAACCATTTTTACTAGCTTTTTTACCCATTAATAGTCCACTAAAAAATAAGGATAAGATGGGAATTATTATTTTACAGATAGCCAAGGTTTGATAATTTATAATATTAAAATAGTGGAAAGTGGTCAATAAAAGTGATAGAATTATAAAGAAAATAATGGTATATATGATATTTAAAGATAGTTTTTTTAAATATTTCATAAAGCCTCCTTTTTAGTAAATTTTATGTTTTAAATTTGTAATTATGAAATTTATATTATTGCTTAATGAAAATGTTTATGATATACTAAGTTTAGAGTAGACGGTAAGGAATGATTTTTATGGATAATAAATATAATATGGATGGTAAATTTAATGTTGATGATGAAAATAAGACAGTGAATGAACCAAAAAATATTGATACTTTATTTGATACAGATAGTGAACAAATTCACAATGATAATTCGAGTGAGAATTTGTTTAATAATGGCGATAATAGTAATTTTACTAAGTTAAATGAAAATAATGATTCCTTTAATGATAATAGTTTAGGTAGTTACTCTATGGATAATTTTGATAATGATAGTTCTTCAAATGACAAAGATGATGATATTGAGGTACTTGAGTTATGGGAACCACATCCAGATGAGATTACTGATGCGAAGGATCGTCATGTTAAATGGTCTAAAAAAACTACAAATAAAATTGTTATTATTTTAGTAGCACTTGGAGCTCTTTTACTTATGTGGTATGCTGTTTTTGCACAGCCTATTGCGGATAATAATGAATTATATCGTGATGAAAATTGGAAAATTGGATTTACTGATATGAAAGAGCTTGGAAGTAGTGATAAAAAGAAAGACCGAAGTGAATATAGTTTTACAGATACTTCGGCGACATTCCACGTGGTTTTGTCGGCTCCTTCTGATGAGATAACGTATGAACTTACGATTGAAAATCAAAGCGATTTTGATGCGAAAGTTAGTGGTATTACGGTATCTCCAGCAGTTATCGGTGGTGGTATTGGTTATGATGTAACTGGCATTGCAGTTGGTGATAGATTAGATGCTCATGAAAAGACGACTATGCAATTAAAAGTTTGGTATAATAATGATTTGAATACTAAGAAGATAGTTAGTCAAGATATTATGGTGGTAGTTAATTATGCACAAGCTGATATTTAAAAAGAAGCTATGATTTTTATAGCTTCTTTATCTTTTGTCTAGTTTTATTAATTTGGCATGAATTACTAATCTTGTAGTTCCAGCCACATCTTCACAGGTTGAGAGGGTTAGAATTTTATCATTTTCATTTAAAGTACCACTAAAGTTTATTTGGCTTCTATCTTTAATTGTCTGAACGAATGTTTTAAACTGGCTATCTGAAAATTTAGTGGTTATGTAATAACTTTCTGGTTTAATGGTATAGATACTGACTATTTGCCATAGGGTGTTTTCAGTTGGTGTTGATAGTTTAATTATATGATTGTCTTTGTTTCCATACCATGATTTATTTAGAACTTTTTTTAGACTTCCAAAGACGGTTTGATTAGAACGACTGTGTCCGTAGATTACGGTGTTTTTATCGAAGTTTACCATGTTATTACGATAATCGGCAAAGACCCAACCGGCTGAGTTTTTAGATTTGTCAAAAGCGTGTTTTAGATAGTATGAATTATCGGTTGTTTGAACAATTGGGTAGTTGACATTTGTACCGTTTACTTTGATAAAGCCAACAGTGTCATTATTTTTTTGCTTGAGTTCATCAAAATTAACACTCATCATATCCATGTTTACATAATACCAGTAGTCATCGTCTTGGCTTTCTGGTGGGTTTATATTTTCGGCGGTTTCACTTTGAACTTCTTTGGTGATTTCGGTTGAGTTTATATCTTTGTTTATTTTATCTATTTTTGTGTTATCTTTGTTCCAAAAGAAAATTTTTATGATACAAAGAATAGATATTAAAATGCTTGTTATAAGGATTATAATCCAAATTATTTTTTTTCTACGTTTTCTTTTTTGATATTTTACTCTAGATATTCGGCCATTTTTATGCATGTTTGTCACCGCCCCAACTTTTATAATTATAACATATTTTTATATATATTTACGTTTTATTTAAGATTTTTTAATTTTGCCTTTCTTTTGTATTGTTCTTTTTATATATATTTGTTATACTTATTATAGCAAGATAGGTTGCTTAGAAAGGAAGAGAGAGATGAAAAAGTTAAAAGTATTTTTGGGTTTACTTGTATGTGCATTTATGGTAGTACCTTTTATGGGGGTTAATGCTATTGATGCTGATGGCATCGGTTATGATGGAAGTAATGTTACTTCAGAGCAAAAAGATGGAGTTTATTATTTAACTTTAACTGGTGATGCTACACAAGATTTAGTTATTGATGGTGAAGAAGTTGTTTTAGATTTGAATGGACATAATTTTACTAATTTTGCAGATGCTAATTCAGTTATTTATGTAGAAAGTGGTAAATTAACCATTACTGATAGTAAAAATAGTGGAACGATTAAGAAAAAAGACGCTTCAAGTGCTCCAACTGTTAATAATGAAGGAACTTTAGTAGTAGAAGGTGGAACTATTAGTTCTCAAGGTGAAAAGAGTGCGGCTTTACATAACTCTGGTACATTAACTGTTAATGGTGGTACTATTACTACTTTAGAAGATAATGTATTTGGTTTAGTAAATGAAGGAACTACAGTTATTAATGGTGGTAATTTTATACAAGCTCATAATTTTTCTGTATTAAATAATGCTAATAAAATGGAAATTAAAGATGGTAATTTTACAATTAGTGATGGAAATACAAAAGCTTATTCTTTAATTACAAATCAAGGTTCTACTAATAATGCTTCTTTAGAGATTACTGGTGGTACTTTTAAAGCTAATGGTGGAGTATTTTATAATGAAGGAGAAGATGAAATTACTGTAAGTGGTGGTTCTTATTCTCACGATGTAAGTGCTTATTTAGCTGATGGATTTGAAATGAAAGAAGAAAATGGAGAGTTTGTGTTAGTTAAAGATACTACTGTAGATACTCCAAAAGATGAAACAGAAGTAAAAGATGAAGTCGAAAACCCAAAAACTTCAGATGGAATTATGCTTATTTTTGGCACTTTAACTATTAGTGTAATAGTTGCAGTTATTGCTAAAAAGAAATTAGCTTAATTATGGCAAGTACAAATGTACTTGCTTTTTTTTTGACAGTTTTGTGAAATGGTG
>CALVXV010000082.1 GCA_944371685.1 uncultured Bacilli bacterium
TTTTTCACCTATGTTAATTTTAGCACATTTAAAAAAAAGACAAAAGTCTTTATGAAAATATGAATAAAAAAGTTTGTAAAGCGAGAATGAGACCGTTATGCATGAAGTGGAAAAAGGTTGATACGAGGATGTTATTGGTTTTTTTAAGCATGTATGAAAAGGCAATTCCACAACTACAATATGATAGTAGATATAATGGAAATAATTCATTTAAAGGATTAGTTATTAAGTGTAGTCCACCAAAGATTAAGCTTGAAATAGTTATGAAAAGAAAGTCGTTTTTGAATATGGCTCTAAAGCCTAATCTAAAGACACTTTCTTCTAAAAGTGGGGCAAGAATTACGGCTGATATGAAGGTATATATTGGTAAAGATGTAAATTCGGTTCTGATAGCTGTTTCATTGGTTGATAGACCGCCGCCTAATATATTTATAAAGATGTTTGAGGCCATCATAGTTATTAGACCGATAATATAATATTTTAAGTTTTGATTGAAATATTTTTGATGGTTTTTCTTTATATCTTGAAAAGCTGATTTGTATTCTTTTTCAAATATGTAATATATAATCATCATCATTAATAGTTCTACAGATAGGGTGTAGATTACTTTAATGATTGTTGGAAGTTCGTTTGTATTTATATTAAGTAGGGCGAATGGTAGAGCCTGAAAATAACTAAAGAAGAAATAAATAAATATGACTATCGCACCTTTTAATATATATGTCCAATTGTTTTGTTTTGTTTTTGTTATCATTTTATCACCTTTATCATTATAGCACGTATTTGGTGAAAAAAGATAGATAATGTAAGATGGTTTATAAGAAAAAACTATTAAAAGTAGTAAAATTGTGATATAATGGCTATAGACGTGCAGAAAAGAGTGGGCTATCCCACTCTTTAATGTAGTTTAGGAGGTGTGAGAGTGGAAGATAGAATTAGAGATTTACTTGAAAAGGCTATCGAAGATGCTGGATATATCTTAGATGAGGTGTTTTATGGTAAAGAAGATAATGTGAATACTTTAAGGCTAGTGATTGATAAGTCTGGATATATTAATGTTGGCGATTGCGTTAAAGTAAATGAAATTGTCAATCCAATATTAGATGAAGCTGATCCGATTAGTGAAAGTTATGTTTTGGACATATGTTCTAAAGAGAAGGGAAGTGATGAAGATGGACAGTAAAAAATTTAAATTAGCTGTGGATAATTTGTCAAAAGAAAAAGGGATTGATAAAGATGTTATTTATGATGCGATGGAATTAGCACTTACGAGTGCTTATAAGAAAAATTACCATTCACTTTCAAATGTGCGCATTGATATTAATAGGGAAACTGGAGAGATAAAGATATTTTCTTATAAAACCGTGGTTTTTAATGAGATGTATGAAAAAGAAGATGGAGTTTTAGAAAAAGAAATAGTTACTGATGAAGATGGTAATGAAAAAGAAGTTTTAAAAGAATTCCATTTTGATGATAGAATTCATATTACTTTAGAAGAAGCGAGAAAAAAGGTTCCTGATATTAAGGTCGGAGAGACTATTGAAGAAGAAGTTACACCTAAGGATTTTGGTAGAGTAGCAGCGGCAACGGCCAAACAGGTGGTAGTTCAAAAAATTAGGGAAGCTGAAAGAGAGATTATTAATAATGAGTTTGCGGATAAGCAAGATGAGATGATGAGCGGATTAGTAGCTATGGAAGATGTTCGTAATTACTATATTGATTTAGGAAGAACGCAAGGAATTTTACCTAAGAGTGAGATTATTCCTGGTGAGACAATTAAGATGGGATCTAGTATTAAGGTTTATATTACTAAAGTTGAGAATAATTCTAAAGGACCTTTAATTTTACTTTCTAGGAAACATTATGGGTTTGTTAAGAGACTTTTTGAACTTGAAATTCCAGAGATTAATGAAGGCATTATTTTAATTTATAGTGTAGCTAGAGATGCTGGTAATAGGACGAAGATTGCAGTTTATTCAGAGAATCCTAATGTCGATCCAGTTGGAGCTTGTATTGGTGAACATGGAAGCAGAATTAACCGTATTATTTCTGAGCTTAATGGCGAGAAGATTGATATTGTTAAATATGAAAATGATGAGGCTAGATTTATCGAGAATGCTTTGAGTCCGGCTCGTAATTTACACGTTTTTGTAACTGATGAGAAGAAAAAAGAAGCTTTAGTAGTAGCTGATGATGAAGATTTGTCGCTTGCTATTGGAAAAAAAGGCATGAATGTTAAATTAGCAGCGCGTCTTACACATTTTAAAATTGATGTAGAGACTACTGCGCAAGCGAAAGAAAAAGGTATTAATATTTATGAAGGTTAGAAAAATACCGATGAGGATGTGTGTGGTTACGAGAGAAAAATTACCTAAAAGCGAACTTATTAGAGTGGTTAAGACACCTACAGGTGAAGTTATAATTGATGAAAGTGGAAAAGCTAATGGTAGGGGAGCTTATTTAAAAAAAGATAAGGAAGTATTTTTAAAGGCTAAAAAGAGTAATATATTAAATAAGCAATTAGAAGTAACGGTTCCTTTAGAGATTTTTGATGAACTTGATAAATTATTAGATTAATAGAAAAGAGGTGTTTATAAATGATGAGTGTTAGAGAGTATGCGGAAGATATTAACCGTGATGTGACAGAGGTGCTTGAAAAGTGTGCTTTGCTGGATATTGATGTTAAGATGGAAGATGATATGCTTGACGATGAAGCAATTACGATGCTGGATAATAGCTTCGATGAAATAAGCGAAGAAATGGAAGATGAAGAAATTGCTGAAGAAGTTGCTTTGGAAGAAAGTAGTATGAAGGATACAAAGAGTAGTTCTAAGAAAAAGAATTTAAAGAATGTTAAGAAAAATGATAGTAAAAAAAGTTTAGCACAAAAGAAAAAGGCGATGTATAAGAGTAAAGAAAAGTTACAAAGTAATGCACCTATTTGTGATGAAAATGTCGTTTTATATAAAGAAAATATGACTATTTCAGAATTGGCATCAGCGATGGGGGTTACAGCAAGTGAGATTATTAAGAAGTTATTTTCTTTGGGCATTATGGTTAATATTAATAGTTCTATTTCCTTTGATAATGCGGAGATTATTGCACTTGATTATGGTAAGGAACTAAAGAAAGAAGAAACAGCCAATGTGGCTAATTTTGAGGAATTTGAAGTTAATGATAAAGAAGAAGATTTGGTTCCAAGACCACCAGTAGTTACGATTATGGGTCATGTCGATCATGGTAAGACAACTTTACTTGATGCTATTCGTAAGACTAATGTGGCGGAAGGTGAAGCTGGAGGTATTACGCAAGCTATTTCGGCTTATCAGGTGAAACATAATGATAAACTTATTACTTTTATAGATACTCCAGGTCATGCGGCTTTTACTGAGATGCGAGCTAGAGGGGCAAGTATTACAGATATTGTTATTATAATTGTGGCGGCAGATGATGGGGTTATGCCACAGACTAGAGAAGCTATAGATCATGCGAAGGCAGCTAAGGTACCAATTATTGTTGCTATTAATAAGATGGATAAGCCTGGTGCTAATCCTGATAAAGTTATGACGGAAATGGCCGAGGCTGGACTTATGCCAGAACAGTGGGGCGGAGATATTATTTTTACTAAAATATCAGCGGTTACTGGTGAAGGTATAAGTGAATTACTTGAAAATATTTTATTGATTGCTGAAGTTAATAATTACAGAGCTAATCCAAATCGTTATGCGATGGGTACGGTAGTTGAATCTAGGCTTAATAAACATGTAGGTCCAGTAATTACAGTACTTGTTCAAAACGGAACTTTACGTTTGGGTGATCCAATTGTTGTAGGTACGACTTTTGGTAAGATTAGAACACTTAGAAATGATAGAGGCGAAGAAGTTACTAAGGCTTTACCTTCACAACCGGTTGAGATTACAGGTTTAAATGAAGTACCTTCGGCTGGTGATAGATTTATGACTTTTGCGACTGAAAAAGAAGCTAAAAACATTGCTTCTAAGCGAGTAGAGAAAGCTAAGGCTTTGGAAAATAAAGCTAAATCAGCTGTTTCTTTGGATGATTTATTTGCAAAGATTGGTGAAGGTTTGAAAGAGATAAATGTAATTATTAAAGCTGATGTGAATGGTAGTAGTGAAGCTGTAAAAAATAGTTTGCAAAAGATTGAAGTTGAAGGGGTTAAGATTAATGTTATTAGAAGTAGTGTTGGTGGCATTACAGAGAGTGATATTGTTTTAGCTAAGGCTTCAAAGGCAATTATTATAGGATTTAATGTGAGACCTTCTAAGATAATAGCTGATAAAGCTAAAGAGGAAGGTGTGGAAATTAGATTTTATAATATAATTTATAAGGCTGTTGAGGAAATGGAGGCAGCGATGAAGGGAATGCTTGATCCTGAGTTTGAAGAAAAAGTACTTGGAACAGCCGAGATTAGACAAATTTTTAAATTTTCTAAGGTTGGAAATATTGCGGGATGTTCTGTTAGTGATGGAGTGATTAAAAGAGATGCCCAGGCTAGAGTTATTCGTGATGGTGTAGTAATATATGATGGTAAAATAGGCTCATTACAACATGAGAAAGATAGTGTTAAAGAAGTTAAAAAAGGCTATGAGTGTGGCATTACGATTGATGGCTTTAATGATATTAAAGTCGGAGATACTATTGAAGCATATGAAATGGTAGAAGTAAAAGGGTAGAATATTATTTTGGACAGCAGATGAAAAAAATTAGTAATAAACTAGTTTTTTTGCTATAATCGTGTTGAAAGGGTTGATAATATGAGTAATATTAAAACAGAAAGAATTTCAGATGCTTTAATAGAACAGATTAGTTATATTATTGCTACTGAGGTTAAAAATAAAGATATTAATTTTGTGACAATTACAGATGTTAAAGTTAGTAGTGATTTAAGTTATGCAAAGGTTTATTTTACGGTTTTAGATGAGAGTAAGATTGATGATACTACTAAAGCATTGAAAGAGGCAAGTGGTTTTATTCGTCATGAACTTCGTGATAGAGTTGATATTAGACAAATTCCAGAATTAACATTTGTGTATGATGATTCTATTAAGAATGCCCAAAAGATTGAAGATATTATTGAGAAGATACATGAAGAAGGTAAATAACAGTTGATAGGATTTGTAATATGAATAGTGGTATGTAATGGTGTGAACACTTGTTATATTGCCTCTTAAATCTTGACCTTTGACAAAGATTATGAAGCAATAAAGGGTAAGCATTATTAAATATATAGTTAAATGAAGAATATTTAAAAACAATTAATGTTCGAATGTATTTGCAAGTGTGT
>CALVXV010000083.1 GCA_944371685.1 uncultured Bacilli bacterium
GTTCTTGTTTTTTAGTTGGATACATTCTAAATACATAGCCTTTTAATATATTCATGCCATCACCTTCAATCTTTGATGCACTCAGTATATCACAAACATTTGTTCTTGTAAATATTTTTTTTACAAAGCAAATTCCTAGTATACAAGAAAAATTCTCGGAAATTTTAGGAACTACACTTTCTTATTTGAATCAGATTGAAAACGGAAAGATTGATGTCAAGTGTTCAACTATTGATAAGTTTGCGAGTAACATAAATAAATATGATAAAAAAGCTAAGTTAAAATCTGAGGATTTAGTAATTTATGATAAAACGCATATAACACATTTTTCAAGGATTGATGAGCGAAAATAAAAAGTTATAGATTTATATTTTTCTATAACTTTTAAATTTCATCAATGTATTCAAGTAATTTTAAGAACATTCTAATGAATTTCTTATCTAGGCCAAGTTTACCTAATTTACGAATTTCAATTCTTTTTTTCTTTATTGGATTTTCACCAAATAAAATGGTGTCAATTTTTTCTTTTAATTCTGTAGATATTTGAGAATCACTAATGATTCGTTCAATATCTTCATTAATTAATCTTAAGGCATCAATTTCAATATCTTTTCCTTTACATGCGATGGTTAATTGTCCAATTGTTGGAACGTCATTTATTTCAATTATAAAATTTGGACCGTCCACAAATGTTTTTAATGAAAGTGATGTGTCATTTATATATGCACTGACATCTTCAGTTCTTTTAGTATTTCTAAAAATTATTTTATAATTACGTTTTTCTGGAATAATGCCACTTTTACCTTGGACAGCTCTAATTACTACACTATAATTATTTGGCATATATGTATAATCAATTTGCGTTAATAAATAATAGTCTTTACGGTATAAATCACTTTCACCATCATCTTCAAATAAGGTATATGAATTGCTTTGACCTGGGAAGATGTTGATTTCCATATCAGTTGGTGGAGTTGTATCATTGATGTTGGTGTTATTACTTAATGGTATGATGGCTCCTGATTTAGCAAATACTGGATAATCCTCATCTCTAAAGAAACTAATATAACTTTTACCACCTGGGAATTTTTTACCTGTAACATAATCATACCAAGTACCTTCTGGAAGATAGAAATTATGAACAACACGATTCATGACTTCGTCTTTTTGGGTAATGATTGGAGCAATTAATAAAGATGAGCCAAAGAAATATTCATTACGATATAAAACATCATCATAGAAGTTTGGTTTTAAATAGTAAAGTGGTTTTATTAGTTGATCACCAAATTTATGATATTTGTAGGCTTCACTATAGATATACGGAATTAATTTATGTCTTAAGTTTAGATAATCTTTAGCAATGGTGTAAGTTTTGATATCCCATCTCCAAGGTTCTCTTTTATAATATTTTCCTTTATCAACACCAAATTTTAAAATTGGTGAGAAAACACCTAGTTGAATGGATCTTAAATAAAGTTCATTATCTTCGGTTCCTTTAAAATATCCACTAACATCATGAGCTACAAAAGGGGCGCCATTATTGAAACTATTGTTGTTATAAAATGGGATTTTTCTTAATGTACTCCAGCTAACTTCAGTTTTACCAGAATATAAAACGGGATAACGATGTGGTGCGATTGTTTTTTCTTCGGATAGTAATAATGGCCTTCTTTTGAAGTTTCTTTGCATATCGTAGAAATGGTAGTGTTTTAACAACGTTAATTCATTTATGTTCTGTTCGTTTTCTAAATCTAACCAGTAGAAGTCTACACCTAGGGCATCTAGTGGATGGATAAATAGTTTGAAATATACATCAACAAATTTTGGATCTAAAACATTATATGGTATTTTACCACTTTTATCGGTTTGAATATATTTTAAAGCTTCATTATAATATGTATCAATATTATAAAGACCAGAAGTCGGATCAATACTTAGACCAATTCTAATATTTTTACTATGAAGATAGTCAATCATGGCTTTAGGGTTTGTAAAATATTTGTCATTAAAAGTAAAACCGGTTCTTAGATGTTTGTCTTTTAATTTTATACGTTTGTGCCAATCCTTATCAAGAACGACAATTGAAAGAGGAATGTTATTTCTTTCAAAATTATCAATTAAGGTTTTTAACTGTAAATCATCGTAATTGTCATTACTACTCCACCAGTTACCTAGGGCATATCTAGGGATAAGGGCAGGAAAGCCAGTTATTTGATAATAGTCTTTTAAAGCGGCTTCAAAATCTTTGTTATACATGAATAGATAGGTGTCAACTCTAAGTTCGTTATTGACTGAGGTTGTACCATCTTCATGGAAGATTAAAGATGAAGTGTCGTCAATACTAGCCATTCCTTCGGCAGAATATAATCCCTTACCTTTTAAGCCTCCTTTAGCTAAAGAACTGTTTGGAAGTCCAAAGTTTCTGACTTCTAAGTGTCCATAGTACCAATAACGGTCAGTGTTTAGTAGTTCGACTTTTAAATTAGCTGCGGGATTGGCTTTACCACCTAAGAATGATTTGCCTTTGATGTATGTTAATTTAAAGTATTTGGTGGTTATGACTATAAAATTGGTATCTTCTTTTAAGTTGAATTCCGGGGTTTTTAAATCACGATATAAAACTAGTTCAGTTGGATCATCTACAAAATGACCATTATCATTATACTCTAATCTGATTAGTCTTTCGGTTAAAACTGTAAAGCGATAGTTAGGACCTTGAATTATATTATTTTTATTGGCTTTAGCTCTTTTAGTATCTAGTGTAAATTGCGCTCCTAAGTTATACATAAGTATCTCTCCTTATTCTTTTATATTTCATCTATTTGCATGAAGTTAGTGTGTTTTACTTGTTTGAATGGATAACCGCCTGTGATGATGATTTTATCGCCTTTATTTAATTTGAAAGTGGTAGCGAGATTTTTTTTAACATTATCTGTTAATTCATCTAAAGTATCACCTTCGGCTGTTACGGGAAGAACACCAAAGTGTAATTGCAAGCTTTTTACGACGCTTGGATTAGAGGCGGCAGCAATTATTGGACAAGGTGGTTTTAATTGACTAATTCTTCTAGCTGTTTTTCCAAAGTTAGTGGCAACTAAAATGGCTTTACAGTCAAGTTCATTAGCACCTAGAACAACACTTGATGAAACGGTCGCAGTAATACTTTTTTGTTTTTCATTTAATGAATTACGGAAAAAATATCCATAGTCGATACTATCTTCTGATTCTTTGATTATTTTACTGACGATTCTAACGGTATCAATTGGATGAGCTCCAATAGTGGTTTCACTGGTAAGCATAATAGCATCTATGGCTTCAGAAACTAAAGTTGATAGATCTGAGACTTCGGCACGGTTAGGAATGGCTTTTTTAGTTAAAAAGCTATTAAACTCAGCTGTTATAATCATTAAACAACCTTCTTGATAACATTTATGGATGATTTTTTTCTGAATATTTGGAACAATTTCGATAGGCATTTCGATACCTAAATCGCCCCTATCTAATATTATTCCATCAGCAATGTTTATGATGTTATCAATGTCATCAACGGCTCTTTTATTTTCTATTTTGGCAAGGAGGCCAATGTGCTCATTTTTAAGTTCGATTAATAAATCGTTTATTTCAAGGACATCTTCAGCTGAAGAAATTGATGATACACTTATAAAGTCGACGTTCATTTCGTTAGCAAATAATATATCCTCATAGTCTTGTTTGGTTAAAAATTTTCGGCTCATTCTAGTTTCTGGCAGATATATTTTTGAATTGTCGGTAACTTCTCCACCTTTTAAAACATCACAGACAACGTAATCTAAGCCTTTTTCAATTACTTGAAGTAAAATATTGCCTTTACTTAATTTTATTTTAGTATGATATTTTAAATCGTTGACTAAATTAGGATAATTGACTGAAAAACCGGTCATACTTCCCTTTATTTCATTCATATAAATCCTAATCTTGTCACCTGTGTTTAGATGAGTTTTGCCACCGATAAAAGTATCTGTTCTGACGCATGGCCCTTCTAAGTCTAACATGACAGCCGTGTTGGTGCCTAATTGTTGGTTTACCTCATCAATTATACCGATAAGTCTGCGGCAAACATCTTTAGAAGAATAACTCATATTTAGTCTAATAACATCAATACCACTTTTAATAAATTCTTCTATTTGTTTTCTTTCATTTTTACTTTCACAGACAGTTGCGATTAATTTTGTTTTTTCCATGTTTACCACCCTATTCTAATTAAATTATAATGTATATATTTTTTAAAGTCAATGAAATTTAAAAGATGTAGTTTTAATCTACACCCTTATTTTAAATCGTCAATGTTTTTCTTTAGTTGTTTAGCATCTTCGCCAAAAATTATTTTTAATTGATTATCTATTTCAACGATACCTTGAGCCCCCATTTTTTGAATAGCTTCTTTATTTACAAGTTCGATGTTGTGCAGATTGACAACAAATCTGGATTTATTTACTTCGTAATTTATTATGTTGGCGGTACCACCTAAGTATTCAATTAATTTATTAGCTTCTAATTTAAAATCTTTACTTTTTGCTTTTAAAATAGCGAAAGCTATTACTAACAATACTAAAATTATAATTACATATTGCCATATCATATCCATGTTTATCACCCATATTCATTATACTATAAATTTTGTGAAATTTGAAAGAAATTTTATTTTACTTCGTCAAATAGTAATCTAATGTCAATGTCTAAAGCATCAGCAATTCTACCTAGTACAACAATTGTAAACCCTCTTTGCATTTTTTTACTTTCTATTTTGGCAATATAGTTCATACTGATTCCGGCTTTATTGGCAAGTTGTTGCTGGGTTAAGCTGGCTTTTTCTCTATACTTTTTTATATTTTGTCTAATGATATTGTAATAATAATTATCATCATGTTTCATAAATATGCACCGCCTGTCCATATTTATTATCTCGAAATTTTTTATTTCGTTACATGGACAAATTGTCCATGTTGATGCTATAATATGCTTGAAAATAAAAATGGAAGGAAATAAAAAGTATGAAAAAGTTTAAAGAGTTTTCTAAAAAATATTTAATAGGCTTTATTTTAGGTTTAATAGTGTGTGGGAGTGTAAGTGCAATAGCCATGACCTACTTTCCATCAAATCAAACAACGTATGATAATAAAACTAGCGGACTTTCTTCAACCGATGTGCAGGGAGCTATAGATGAACTTTATAATACATGTTTTCC
>CALVXV010000084.1 GCA_944371685.1 uncultured Bacilli bacterium
ATAATGGGAACAATATTAGTTATTTTAATTATAGGATATTGACTTGGGATGTTTTCTAATTCATAGTAATTAGGTATTGGTAGATTCATTGGTGGGGTTATTTTAGTGAAAAAATTAAATTCATGTTCACCATATATTATATAATTGTTTTTTTCTTTATCATTATTTTCAATTGTTATTTGAAACATATAATCATCTCCTTAAAGGTGTAAATATAATATCATGTTTTTTTTAATTAGACAATAGTTTATATGGACGATTTTTTTAAGTAATAGGTGCCTTTAGAATAATTATTGGGTATATTGAAATATAGTAACAAATGGTGACCTTTTTGGTCTTTAGGTCTTTAAAATTAATGAAAATTAATATATAATGTTTTATATATAGGGGATGAGATTATGGATTTAGAATTTAATTCTTTAGAAGAACTTTATAATAGGTTGAGGCCAGCTTTGAATACTAAAATGTCAGATCTTAGAGCGAATGGTTATGGGTATTTAAAACCCGAGGATATATGGAATTATTTAAAAGAGACAAAGTGGCATAATAGTCATGATTTAATGCTTAGTGATATGGTAAGTGATATTTTAAATGTCGATAATGTACTTGTAGATGATTATTTTAAAGAAAAAATAAGTGAAAAAAGTCGAAAAATTTATTTTGATATTTAAGAAGGTGATTTGATGAGTAAGCATCAAAAGAATTTAACTATTGAAAAGTTGATGGATAAGGTTAAAAGTTATATTACAGATGAAAAAGAGTTAGCAATTATTGATGAAGCTTATAAGTTTGCTTATGAGAAACATTTTGATCAAAAACGGTTGACGGGAGAACCTTATATTATACATCCTTTAAATGTTGCATATATTTTAACGAGGACTAATGCGGATTATGAGACATTGTCAGCAGCTTTACTTCATGATGTGGTTGAGGATTGTAATGTTTCTATTCAAGAGATAGAGGAGAGGTTTGGACATAATATTGCTGTACTTGTAGATGGAGTTACTAAAATTAATAAGCTTAATTTGTCTGGAACAACAGAAGCTTTAATTAATAATCAAAGAAAAATATTGGTTGGTTTATCTGAAGATGTTAGGGTTATTATTATTAAACTTGCTGATAGACTTAATAATATGCAGACATTGTTTGTTCATAGTGAGAAGAAACAAAAAGCTACGGCTAGAGAGACTTTAGATATTTTAACTCCGATAGCAGATAGGCTTGGTATTAATAGTATTAAGCAGGATTTGGAAGAACTTTGTCTACGTTATTTAAAGCCTGATGAGTATTATGATATTGTAGAGAAACTTAATGCGACAAAAGCAGAACGTGATAATAGTGTAGCTAAGATGATTGAAAGTGTGTCTGAGCTTTTAAATAAACATGATATTAAACATGAGATTTTTGGACGTTCTAAGAGTATATATAGTATTTATAAGAAGTTAGAAAAAGGTAAAAGGTTTAGTGATATATATGATTTACTAGCTTTAAGGATTTTAGTTGATACGGAGCAAGATTGTTATCAAGCTTTAGGAATTATTCATTCTAAATTTAGACCTAAGCCTAAGAGATTTAAGGATTATATTGCGATGCCAAAGACAAATATGTATCAATCACTTCATACGACGGTGTTTGGAATTGATGGGCAACTTTATGAAATTCAAATTAGAACTTATGAGATGGATAGAGTGGCAGAATATGGTATTGCTTCACATTGGTCTTATAAAGAAAAGGGTTCAGTTAAAGCGGTAATGCAAAATGAGATGGAACAAAAGTTACAGTTTTTTAGAGCTATTATGGATTTGAAAAGGGAGCAAGATAATCCTGAAGAATTTGTAAATACAGTTAAAAAAGAGGTTTTTCAAAATACAATTTATGTTTTTACACCGCTTGGTGATGTTATTGAACTTCCTAATGGCTCTACCCCAATTGATTTTGCTTATAGAGTTCATACAAATGTGGGTGATAAGGCCACGGGAGCTATTGTGAATTCACATATGGTGCCACTTGATTATGAACTTAAAAGTGATGATATTGTTAAGATTATTACTAATAATAATTCGCCTGGCCCTAGTAGAGAGTGGTTAAATATTGTTAAGACAACGCAAGCTAAGAATAAAATAAAAGCTTTCTTTAACCGGGCTAACAAAGAGGAAAACTTGAAAAAAGGTGAAGATATTTTAAGTAAAGAATTACGTAAACAAAAAATAAGTAATGATGAGTTTTTTGATGATGAAAAGATTAAGAAGTTACTTACTGATTTAAAGTTTAATTCAATAAATGAACTTTATGGTAATTTAGGTAGTGGAAAGTTATCTATAAATACAGTTATGGATAATTATTTGAAAAAGGAAGTTAGTAAGGAAGAAAAAATAATTGAGAAGGCTACTAAAGGTAGTCAAAAACAAAATGTAAGTAATAGTTTGGTTTCTATTGCTGGTATTCAAGATATTAAAGTAAACTTAGCTTCTTGTTGTAATCCGGTACCTGGTGATAGGATTGTTGGTTATATTACAAAAGGTTATGGTGTGACAGTGCATAGAATGGTGTGTCCTAATGTAGCTGAACTTGATGAGAGATTGATTGAGGTTAAATGGAATACAGATAATAGCAAGTTACCTACTACTATACTGGTTAGATCTAATGGTCTTAATAATACTTTGATTGATATTATTTCAAAGACGACTAATAATGATATTCCAGTTAGGCAGTTTAATAGTCACCGCTCTAAAGAGGATGAGGCGATTGAAATGACTGTGCTTGTTAATAATAAAGAGCAACTTTTAAAACTTATGAATGATATTAAGATGATACCTGAGGTTACAGATGTTGAGAGGTTAATAAAATGAGAATACTTGTTCAAAGAAGTTTGAAATCTAGTGTTTCAGTAGATGGTAAGGTTATTGGTAAAATTGATAGTGGGCTTGTGTTATTTGTTGGTTTTACTTTTGGTGATAGTGAGAAGGAAATAGATTATTTGGTTAATAAAGCTTTACATTTACGTATTTTTGATGATGAAAATGGAGTTATGAATAAATCTATATTAGATATTGGTGGGAATATTTTAAGTATTTCACAATTTACATTATATGCGGATAGTAAGAAGGGAAATAGACCGAGTTATGCGGAAGCATTAGATAGTATAAAAGCTTTTAAATTATATAAAATATTTAATGAAAGACTTAGTAAATTTGTAAATGTTGAGACAGGCTTATTTGGAGCAGAGATGCTTGTAAACATCCAAAATGATGGTCCAGTGACAATTTTGTTAGAAAAGGTGAGTTTAAATGATTAAAAATAGAATAGATTTTAAACTAATTAATTTTGTGCTAATGGTTTTAGCGGTTTATTTAATTTATCAAACGAGAGATTTTTGGATTGGAACAATTAGTTTAATTTTTAATATTTTACTGCCTTTTTTTATCGCTTTTGTGATAGCTTATGCGTTTTATCCGATAGTTAAAAAACTTACTGATAAAAATGTCCCTAAGGGATTAGCAATGTTTTTAGTGGTAGGTGGTGCGATTGGAATTGTAATATTAATTTTTGCTTTAATTACACCAACTATTATGAGTCAACTTACAAGTTTATTTAATGGTATTATTTCATTTTTGCGTGAACTTTCATCTGATTATAATATTAATTTTAAAGATATTCAAAATACTTTATCAATTGGATTTAATAATGCACTTGAGAAAATTGGAACTTATATTTCTAATGGAGCAATTAGTTTTATTGGTGTGTCTATTGATTATATTTCTAAAATATTTATTATTTTAGCTTCGTTTATTTATTTTTTGGCTGATATGGATAAGATAAGAGAATTTATTAAAGAGTATTTAATTAGAAGAAGTAAGAAGATTTATAATTATGTGGCTCTTATTGATGATGAAATGCGAAAATATATTGTGGGATTTATGAAAATTGTTGTAATTTCGTTTTTCGAATATACAGTGGTTTATACACTTATTGGTCATCCAAATGCGCTTATGCTTGGAACTTTAGCTGCTTTAGGTAATTTGATTCCATATTTTGGTGGAATTTTTACAAATATTGTAGCGGCAATTACAGCATTTGTAATAAGTCCAGCTTTGTTTATTAAAACGTGTATTGTATTTGTAGTATTTTCAGCTGTTGATGGTTATATTATTAATCCTTTTGTATATGGTAATAGTAATCAGGTTCATCCACTAGTGGTTATTATTTCGGTGTTTGCTGGTGGTGCATTACTGGGAGTACTTGGTATTGTTATTTCATTACCGGTGGCTATAATTGCGATTGCAACATTTAAGTATTTTAAAAATGATATTATGAATATGAATAAGAAAAGAAAACGTTATAAGATTATAAGATAAACGAGTAAAATTTTTGTTTACTCGTTTTTAATACATAAGTAAAGTGTATTTATAAAATGGGCTTGGTTTAGTTATTATTCACAGTCGTTTTTGAAAAATATGATAAAGACCAATATTTATAAGGATTTGTTCAATTTTTCTAAAATTTCATCAGAACCACCATTTTTATAAAATTGAGAATGAATTATTAAAAAATAATATCAATTTACTATCAAAATGGTAAATATTAAATTTCATAAATTCAGCTGTGAATAGTAACAAAAATTACTAAAAAAATTTCGAAAACTATTTACAATACTATCAAAATTATTATATACTTTATTCATGAAATGGCCTCCTTTTGTACTTTACAAATTTATAATATCAAAATTAGGCCATTTCATCAAATATGAGATACAAATGAGGGATAGAGTATAATATCCCTTGTTTTTCTTATATAAAAACTGTCCAGTGATAAGTTTATTCTTGAATAGAGTGACAGTAGATTAATAAATACATATAATATCTTTGACAAGATGGATATAAATGTGATAATATTGATGTGTAAATTGATGACGAAAGAATATTAAATATTTCCTCATATAAAGCGAGCTTGGGTGGTGGAAGCAAGTTATGATAGTATTTAATTCCTACTTTCAGAGAGAAATGTAAACATTTCCGGGTAAAACCGTTATATTTAATTAAGTAAATAAAAGGATGGTACCGTGCTTATGCACTCCTGTGTATCATTCTTTTTTTATCTACTAGGAATTTGCTTTGTAAAAAAGTATTTACAAGAACAAACGTTTGTGATATACTGAGTGTATCAAAGATTGAAGG
>CALVXV010000085.1 GCA_944371685.1 uncultured Bacilli bacterium
ATCTCCAACACCGTTGACACTATCTTTTAGGGCAAAGCCTAGGAAAATTAAACAAGTACAGCCAGCTGAACCAATTAAAGTCATGAATACTCTTTTTTTATAACGGAAAATGTTTCTGGTAGTAATTTTTGATGAGAAAGATAATTTAGACCAGAAAAATTTTATTTTTTCCAAGAATATAGCTTTACCACTTTTAGGACTGGCTGGTCTTAATAAGTTAGCTGGTTTTGCTTTTAAAGATTTACGGCAATTCCAAACAGTAACAATAGTCATAAGAGTAATAGCGACAAGTAAACAGCCGGTAAATAAATTTATATCAAAATAATATTCTAAATCTGGGATGTGGAACTGAAAGATATTATAGACAAGCGGTGGTATGAATAAAGTACCAATGATATATCCGATGATAGCACCAATTATGGTTCCTGATAAGACGTAACACAAGTAGTTAAAAATAATTCGTTTGTTTGATATACCAAGTGATGAGAAGGTTCCCATTTCAGTGCGTTCTTCACTAATCATTCTAGTCATCGTATTGGAAGTCATTAGAAAGACGATTGAGACAAATATTAAAGGGATAATGGTGGCAATAGTGGTAACTTGAAAATACTGGTTTTCAAGAGTGGTGTAACCTGTTACTTCGGAATTTCTACCCGTTATATACCATTTAGACTCTATATCTGGCATGGTAGTTATATTAGGATTGGCTAATGAAGCATTCATAAGGCTTGTTTGGACTTCCTTTAGTCTTTCTTCTTCTCTTTCATCTTGAATATTTTCTATTTCGTCAGTTAGTTCATCTATAAAATCATCATAGGCTTTGGAATAAGGAACTTCTTTGGAAGTTTTTTCGCCTAATATATATATTTCACTATAAGCATCTTCATTAAAGACGGTTTTAGGAACATAGATATAAGAATAAAGTTTTCCTGTTCCAATATTAGTATAACCATAATTAGTTCCTGTATATAGTGGTGAGATGATTGTACCAACAACTTTAAATTTTGACTTTTTTAAAGGGTTATCTTCGGAGGTTATTTCAATAGTGTCCCCTACTTTATAAAATGAACTATCAGCTAAACATTCGTCATCGTTTTGAGGTTTTCTACCATCTATTAATTTGTATTTATTGACATTATCAGTTATTGCATGCACTTTAATAGCATCTTCACCTGTTAAAACATATGCGGAATATGAAGCATCAACGGCTTTGACATTATCTAGTTGCTTTAAGGCTTTAACATCATCATCAGTGAGTCCTAAAGTACTTCTTACAGTTAAATCCATTAATTTTGTTTCATTATAATAGTCATTTTGCAGTTTTTTGATGCTGGGAACGGAACTTTGAATGCCAGCATAAAATCCTATACCAATTAAAATAATAATTAGTAGGGAGAAATATCTACCAAAAGAGTGTTTTAATTTTCTAATCGTGTTTTTAAAAAGCATATCATCACCACACTATCTCTTTAGGGTCTTTGGGATTTTCATTTATTTTAATGCTGGTGACTGTTCCATTTTTGACAGTGATGACCTTGTGGGCAATTTCGGCAACTAATGAATTATGGGTGATGACAATAGTAGTCATATGATATTTTTCACAGACGTTTTTTAGAAGCTCTAATATTTTACTTCCAGTATCACTATCTAAAGCACCAGTTGGTTCATCACAAAGTAAGATTTTGGGATTTTTAGCTATAGCTCTAGCAATTGCTACACGTTGTTGTTCTCCGCCTGATAGCTGGGCTGGAAAGTTATGTAAACGATGTCCTAGGCCAACTTGCTTTAATATTTCTTTTGGATTAAAGGCTTTTTTAGAAAGCTGACACGCTAGTTCAACGTTTTCTAAAGTAGTTAGATTCATAATTAGATTATAAAACTGGAAAACGAAACCAATATCATATCTTCGATATAAAAGTAAATCATGGTTTTTAAATTTAGATATGTTTTTACCATCAACTAAAATATTACCAGATGTTGGATTATCCATACCACCTAACATATTTAAAATGGTGGTTTTTCCGGCACCACTTGGACCTAATATAACAACAAATTCCCCTTTTTCGATTTCAAATGAGCAGTCATCAACAGCTTTAACTTCAACGCTTCCTTTATATATTTTTCCGACTTTATCAAATTTGATATAGGCCATATTATCACCACTTTCTATCATTATTATAGCCGAGTTTTGGGTTTTTTACAAATAAAAAAAGCTATTTGGTCTATAGCTTATTTCAATTCTAATCCGTATATACATTTATCATATAAAAATTTAGTAATTTTATCTTTATTTCCAGTATTATAGTATTCTGTTAGTAATGTATTAAACTGGCCAATGTACTTTTCTTTTACCGTTATAATACCACAGCCATTTTGAATAAGAATTTTATTAGCGACAATCATACTTGTTCTTTTATTTCCATCCCAAAATACTTGGCTTCTCATTAAATAAAGCATAAGGTTTATACTTTTAAGTGTAGTGCTTTTTTCTTTTAAAATGTTTTCTATATTATTAATAATATCTTTTTCATTTGGAATTTCTGGTATATAATCCACACCATTTATACCAACTTTACCATTTCTAAGTACTCCCCACTCTAATGATTCATTCCTAGATACAAAGGAATTTACTTTACATATAAAATCTAAGTTAACTTCAGCATCTATATTTGTAAGAGTATAATTCCAAGCATCACGTAAATTTAATATACAATTAATTTCATCTAGTTTTAAAGTTGGAACATTTACTCCTTCCAAAATTGTTTTGGTATCTGGATATGTAGTATTAATACCTTCTAATCTAGCACTATTATAAATATTTGAAGCTAAAGTTTTTTTTGCAAGAAAAAGATTTTGCTGTTTAGTTAAATGAAATTTATCTTGCATTTAAAACACCTCACTTAAATATTATTCTTTTTAATTATATCATACTTATTTTTGAATTTCTATTCCAATTGGACAGTGATCACTACCATAAATATCACTATAAATAGTAACATTTTTAACATTATTTATAAATCTATTTGAAACTAGGAAATAATCTATACGCCAGCCGATGTTTCTATCTCTAACTCCTGGCATATAACTCCACCAAGTGTAAGCACCCCTTAGGTCTTTATTAAAGTATCTAAAGGTATCTGTAAAGCCACTATTTAAAAGTTCAGTAAATTTATCTCTTTCTTCATAAGTGAACCCAGCATTTCCAATATTTGCTTTCGCATTACAAATATCTATTTCTTCATGGGCAACATTGAAATCACCACATATTATTACAGGTTTCTTTTCATCTAATTTTTTTAAATAATTTCTAAAGACATCTTCAAAATGCATTCTTGAATCCATTCTTGATAAGTCTCTTTTGACATTTGGAACATAGACATTTACTAAGTAAAAGTCTTCAAATTCTAAAGTGATGGTTCTACCTTCTTCATCATATTCTGCTTCGAGGTTTCCATAAGTTACATTTAAAGGTTTTACTTTAGAATAAATTAAAGTTCCAGAATAGCCTTTACGAACTGCTGGAAATAAATACATATCATAACCTTCTGGTCTAAAATCAAACTGGTCTTCCATAGCTTTTGACTCTTGAACGCAAAATATATCGGCATTTACTTCGTTAAAAAAATCAATAAAACCTTTTTTGATGCAGGCTCTTATTCCTGCGACATTCCATGAAACTAACTTCATATTTCATCACCTTTTAACCTTTCTTTAAAATTATAACACATTTATTTTAATTTTAAATCAAATGTATTTAAAAACAAGTCTTATTTGACTTGTTTAATTTGTAATTATTTAAGGATCTTGTTCTGTGCCGGTTCCTGATAGAGTTATATCTGATGAAAGATAGAGGACTGGAAAAACACTACGATAATTGTTTGGAAAACCATCAGTTGATCCACCTCCTACTGTTCCATTATTAATATATAAAACTCCATTATATGTACTAGTGTCCCTTGCAGTAATAGTCCAATAGTCCACGTTTTTGTTTAACCAGTTGGTCGTTTGACATGTTTCATAATTGTCATTATTTAAATTAAAATTACCACATTGCCCAATATTACTATTAGCCCTTAAATATTCGCTTACTGTTATTAGCCCTATACTTGTACTTGGTGATTGTACTTCGTTTTCATTGGTAATTTGATTAGATAAATCTGTATTGCCATATGGAATGTTTCCTATACTCCATGCATGTAACACTATTTTTTCGCTATTTATATTTATTGTTTTTAAATAGGTTTCATTTAAGTATGTATTTAATAAAGCTGGTTTATCCCATATATTACATCCAGAATCTATTTCTGGTCGCCATTCAATTCTTCCATTGGCACAAGTACTTTCACTTGACCAACGACTTTCAGTTAAAAGTTCATTTCTAATTATTTTTACTAAATTGTCTGACCCTATTGATATTATTTTCCACAGTTCATTATTAAATGTTATATAGTTGTTTGGATTGGCTCCTTTATAAGTGTATTTTCCTTCTTCATAAATATCTTTATAAAGACCATTACCACTATCAACAACACTTTCTTTTAATTTTTCTGGAGTTATAGTTTTCTTTAATATATTTCCTTTGGCTTTTAAACTTAATTGTGTACTAAAAGCTGCGTATCCTATCCCCATTACAATCAACAAACAAATAGTTGAAACCATAATTATTTGTTTGTTTCTTTTATTTTTTTCTTCTAATTAATCTTTTTCGCATAACTACACCTCTCTATGATTTGGTTATATCACATTTTTAGTATATGTCGCATATCTTTGATAACATTTTCTTTTTTAATGGGAAAATTTATCTAGGTGATTTTTTATGATGGATAATAATTTAAAGAGATGCCGAGAAGAACTGGAAATGACACAAACTGAATTAGGATATGTATTTGGTGTGCAAAAAGCCACCATGTCTAATTGGGAAAACGGTTATAGTATCATGCCAATTAAAAAATTAGTTAAATTTTCTAGCTTATATGGTTTTTCATTAGATTTTATTTTAGGTTTTACTAAAGAAGATAAAAAATATTCTGATAAGATAAAATTAGATAAAAAGGTTATTGGAGAAAAGTTAAAAAAATTAAGAAAAGAATTAGGGCTATCACAG
>CALVXV010000086.1 GCA_944371685.1 uncultured Bacilli bacterium
AGCTAAATGAAAAATAGCTTTTTATTTCTATAAAAATCTAGTATAATGTTATTAGGTGATTATAGTGAGTAAAGAACTTGGATTAGACGAAAATAAAATCAAAGAAATATCAAAACTCAAAAAAGAACCAAAGTGGATGACTGATTTTAGACTAAAAGCCTATAAAGCTTTTAAAGAAATACCTAATCCAAACTTTGGGCCAGAATTAACCATAGATTTTGATAAAATAAATTATTATAAAAAAGTAACTGATAAAGTTGAAACCAACTGGGATAATGTCGCTTGCCCAATCAAAGAAACTTTTGATAAAGTAGGCCTAATTGATGCCGAAAAGAAATATTTAAATGGTGTCGGAGCCCAGTATGAAAGCGAAGTTGTCTACCATAGTATGATTAAAGAACTAGAAGAAAAAGGTGTCATCTTTTGTAGTACTGACGACGCCCTAAAAGATCACCCAGACATCTTTAAAAAATACTTTAACCATCTAGTAAAATATGATGAAAATAAATACACCGCTTTAAATGGAGCCGTATGGAGTGGTGGAACTTTTATATATGTTCCAAAAGGAGTCACCATTGATAGACCACTCCAAAGTTACTTCAGACTAAATACCAAAAATATGGGACAATTTGAAAGAACATTAATCATTGTCGATGACGATAGTCATATCCATTATATGGAAGGATGTACGGCCGTTTATCATACATCTAGCTCTCTGCACGCCGCTGTAGTTGAAATATATGTTGGGAAAAATGCCAGTTGCCGATATACAACTATTCAAAATTGGGCCAATAATATCTACAACCTAGTCACCAAAAGAGCTATCGTTGATGAAAATGGAACCATGGAATGGATAGATGGCAATATTGGTTCTAAAACTAACATGAAATATCCATCATGTATTTTAAAAGGTAAGGGAGCCAGTGGCAACTGTATCTCTATAGCCGTGGCCTCCAAAGACCAAATTCAAGATGCTGGAGCCAAAATGATCCATCTAGCGCCAAATACCACCAGTAACATCATTAGTAAATCCATTGCTGCAAACGGTGGCATAAGTAACTACCGTGGAACAGTTAAAATTGCTAAAAAAGCCATTAATTCCAAAAGTACTATTAAATGTGATACAATAATATTAGATAATAAATCAAAAAGTGATACAATACCTAAAAATATCGTTGAAAATCATTCGTCTTACCTTGAACACGAAGCTACAGTCTCTAAATTAGATGAAGAAAAACTGTTCTATTTAATGAGTAGAGGTTTAGATGAAGAAAAAGCTAAAGAACTCTTAATCATTGGCTTTATCGACGAATTTAGAGAAAACTTACCAATGGAATATGCCGTTGAATTAAACGCATTATTAAAAAATTATTTTTAGTAGAAGGGGATAATATGAAAAAGAAAATAATCATTTTAATCTTATTAATTTTAATCATTGCTGCCGGAGTAATTGGCTTTTTCTATTTTAAAGACACAGAAAATCAAACTAACACCTTAGAAAAAAAAGTAGCTACTGCTAGTAGTGATTACTTTGAAAAATACGTAAGTGCCAACGACAGTGCCAATAGTTATAAAGTAACTTTAAAAGATTTAGAAGAAGCTAATCAAAAAGGTGAAACATACGATTTAAAAGGATTAGAAAAGTGTGACAAAACAAAAACATTTGCTAATGTTACTATTGATTACCAAACTGGAAAAGCAAAAAAAACACAAGTTGAACTAAAATGTTAAAAAACTTGTGTTTTTCTATTTTGTAAACATATAAACTACCAAAAAGCCAATTTTCTATAGACAAATTTACCAAATTTGTAACAAACACTACCTCCAAATTCGAATTTTAGACTTTTGCCAAAGAAATAAATAACGTGTATAGTACCAAATCGAAAGGAGGGAGCTATGTTGAACCAAATAGTGTTAGTAGGTCGTTTAGCCAGCGATCCAGAATTGTACGAAACAGAAACCGGTAAAAAAATGGTCCAAATGGTCTTAGCTGTACCAAGAGCCTATAAAAATTCTGCCGGTGAATATGAAACTGATTTCATATATTGTAAACTATGGCAAGGAATTGCTCAAAGAACAAATGATTACTGTAAAAAAGGCGACCTTGTCGGTATTAAAGGTAGAGTTGAAACCTATAATTATGATACAGAACACGGACGTAAATATATTACCGAAGTTATCGTTGAAAAAATTACATTTTTGTCGTCAAAAAAATAGTGTGCGATAAAATCCCTATAAAATACACTCCTATATAAAAGACTGTTAAATTAATAAATAACAGTCTTTTCTAATCCTCGTTTTTAAACTCCTCATAAAATATGTCATCAGGCCTACAATCAAAAACCTTGGCAATCTTCACTGCCATTTTATAAGAAAGGCGTCTTTTACCATTCTCAATTTGCCAGTAGAAAGGTTTACTAATTTTCAAATGGTTTGCCATATACTCACAAGTAAACTTATTTTTTACACGCATAGTCTTTAATTCGTTCATTTTCGACACCTCCCATAAGTTAGAATAATTGTGTTACATACTAATTATATATTAACTTCAAGTTAATTTCAAGAAAAATCTAACATAAAGTTAGAAAAGATGTAATGTTTGCTAAATGTTGCTATAATTCTAGTTAACGAAAGGATAACGATTATATGGTAGCAGGACAAAGATTAAAAGAAGCCAGAAAAAAGGCCAATTTAACTCAAGAACAGCTCGCCAATATGCTTGGCATAAAAGCTGCAGAAATTTCACAATATGAATCAAATAAAAGAACTCCACGTTGGCCAGTATTTAGAAAAATATTAGATATTTTAAATATAAGTGCCGATGAAGTATTAGGCCGTGAAATAACCGTTCAAGATGAAGAAGAATATCAAGTTAGATTATCTAAAGAAGATTTAAAAATATTATCAAGTATCAAAGATAATTCTACACTTTATAAAATCTTACTCAAAGATCCAGAACGTAACATTCATCTTATCAGTAGTAACCTAAAAAAACTAATACCAGAAATAGATAGTTAACTACAGGTGGATTTAACTGTAATAAACATCATATCTTGTTATAATTCATGGTATGGTGATAGATTATGTTAGGCACAGAGATAAAGAAAGCTAGAAAAAAACAAGGACTAACCCAAAAAGAGCTAGGAGATTTAATTGGCGTTTCTAAATCCTCAATAAATTATTTTGAAAGAGATGGCCGTAATCCTACCTTGGATCATCTTTTAAAACTCAGTGAAGTCTTAAATTTACCAATAGATTTATTATTGGGCTTAGATCAGCCAGTTAGTATCATTGCCGAAGATGAAGAATATAAAGCACGAATTTCAAGCAAAGATATGAAAATATTAAATGAAATAAAATTATATCCAAATCTCTATAGACGCCTTTGTGATGACACAAAACGAACAGTTAAATTAATAAATATCCGTTTAAAATAGTTGAAAAACTATTTTTCTTTTTTCAAAAATCTAGTAAAATATAATTAGGAGGATATTTATGAATATATTAGATATAATTGATAAAAAAGAAAAAAATGAAAAGCTAACCAAAGAAGAATTGCAGTATGTAATAAATGGCTACTTAGATGGTAGTATAAAAGACTATCAAATGGCTGCATTTTTAACCGAAATAGATTTGCTAGGACTGTCAGAAGAAGAAACAATAAATTTAACCGACATCATGCTTCATAGTGGTGAAATCTTAAATTTAGGCTTTGACAATATAACCGATAAACATTCAACTGGTGGTGTCGGTGATAAAACAACCATCGTTTTAGCTCCGCTAGTCGCTTCATTAGGTGTCAAAGTAGCTAAAATGAGTGGTCGAGGTTTAGGTCATACTGGTGGTACCATCGACAAATTAGAATCCATTAAAGGCTTTCAAACATCTATGTCGTTAGAAAAATTTAAAGACCAAGTTTCAAAAATCGGCATTGCTTTAGTTGGCGGAATGGGCAACTTAGTTCCTGCCGATAAAAAAATATACGCACTAAGAGACGTTACAGGTACTGTCGATTCAGTTCCTTTAATAGCTTCAAGCATCATGAGTAAAAAACTAGCTAGTGGTGCGTCAAATATCGTTATTGACTTAAAAGTTGGCAGTGGAGCTTTAGTAAGCTCACTTGAAGAAGCTAAAAAATTAGCCAGCTTAATGGTTACTATTGGTAAAAATAATAATAAACAAACAGCTTGCGTTTTAACAAATATGGATGAACCATTAGGCTATGCCGTTGGAAATTCAGTTGAAGTAATTGAAGCCATAAACACTTTAAAAGGTCAGGGACCAAAAGATTTAACCGACTTAGTCATTAAACTAGGAGGCCTAATGACTGCGATGGGCTTAAACATATCCGAAAAAGAAGCTCAAATTAAAGTCAAAGAAAACCTATATAATGGTAAAGGTTACCAAAAAATGCTCGAGTGGGTAAAAGCCCAAGGTGGTGACATTAATAATATTCCTTTAGCCAAGCACACTAAAATAATTTCTTCACCTAAAAGTGGTTACATATCTTCAATCAATGCTTTAGAAATAGGCAAATTAGCTAGAAAATTAGGTGCTGGTAGACTCACCAAGGATGAAGAAATCGACTTGTCTGTCGGCTTAATTCTAAACTATAAAGTAGGTGATTATGTTCAAAAAGATGAACCTTTAGTAACTATATTTTATAATGAAAAAGAAATCACTGAAGCGGAAGTTTTATCATGTTTTAAATTTAGCGACAGTAAAATAAATTCACCAAAATTAATCATTGATATTATAAGGTAGAAAGGCAAAAACTAGAAAATTCTAGTTTTTTTGTCAAAAAAAAGGAAAAACTCAAAAAAACTTGTATAATTAATATAGACAGGAACAAACATTAGTCCTTAAAATTATATTATCGTTTCTTAAAAATAAAAAAGGAACAGTTTCCATAAAGGACTGTTCCAAATAAAAGAATAAAAAGGGGCTGGCTAGTTTACACTAGCGCCAATTCAACTAAAATTGAATTGGTGCTTAATATAATATCAGAAAATTAAAATATGTCAAGTGATTTTTCTAAAAAAATAAAAAAAAGGGAGGACCAGCAATGAACTTAGAAGATATTAAAGGAATTGGTAAAACA
>CALVXV010000087.1 GCA_944371685.1 uncultured Bacilli bacterium
AAATTAAATAACCTGTCATAAACTATCTTTTCAAAAGATCCAATTTCTGGCATTTTAGCTTTTTTATTATATTCTTTTATCTGTTTATCATAATTTTTTGTACTATCATCAAATTCTTTTCTTTTTTCTCTATATCCTTTAATCTTTCTTGTTCATTATCACTAATAATCTCAATATATCCCAAACTATATAAACATATCCAACCTTTGCCACACTAAGATCTTCCGGCAAAGAAAATTCCGCTATCTAAACATTCTTTGCAACACTTTTCCAAAATTTAAAGCATTTACAAATCATATAACCTGTTAAAATAAATAATATCACCATACACCCTATTTTAAATTTTGACACAATCTTATTAAAATAATATTTTACTTTATTCATCTCCCACATAAAACATTTTACCACATTTAAAATACCAAAGTAAATTTTCCATTTCTATAAACAAAAAAAAGAATAAAATCAAATTTATTCCTCACTATTAATAACCTCATACTCTTTCAAAATATAATTTACTCCCTCTTTAACAAAAGTATACTTATATCTCGTTCCAGTATTTTTTAATTTATCATAATTATTTTCATAAGTTGCCGATAACTTAGTCAAATCAATATCCTCGCCATTATCCGTCATATGCATATAATCATTTGCATTATAAATTTGATTTATTCCAAGAGGATCAGTCGTTATATAATCACTTCTAATAGGATCATAATAAAGCTTATTAAGGATTAAAATAATCTCATCATCTTTTCTTTTTATACTGTAAACTTTTCGGTAAATTGACTGCACTTGCAACCCCTCATGCGCATGCTCTCCTGTATATATGAACTTATTATTTACACTATCGTACTTGTAAAGTACTCCATCATTAAATTCACAATTAATATCCGAAAAAGTTACCTCTTTATCAAAAACTTTCTCAATATATTTACTAACCTCATCACCGGAAATTTCTTTACAGTTACTAACACCTGTACAAATTTTATTAATTGCCACCCTTACAACATCATCCATACCATAAGTATCTAAAGCATCTAATTTATTTTCATCAATAAAATTTTCAAGTTCCAAAGTAACTTCATCTAAACTTTGTTTCTTCTCAACTTCCTTTTCCACAACTTTAGTACCACTCATAGCTAGTATTATAATAATTAAAATTAAAAAGACAATCACTCCAGCTAAAATCATAATAAGTTTTTTATTATCCTTAGGTGGTTGTTTAACTAAATTTTGTAATTTTGGATTTGGTTCATATTCACTCATATTATTCATATCATCGTCTCCTATTTCTTATTTTACTAGTAAACATTTTATAAAATATCCACACCGTACAAATACCGCCAAGTATTAAATATACATAAAAAATAAATGGCAACTTATCATCACTTTGCATAACAATTAAACTTGTTCCTAAAATATAAGCCACATCTAAAATTGTAATTAAACATAAATGTACAAGCTGTTCTAAATTACGCATCTGATGCTTAGAATCATTAATCTCTATATTAAATCTAAGCTCTCCACTATTAACACCCTTCAAAAACGAAAGAGCCTCATTTGGCAAATATACTAAATCAGTACTACTTTCAACACCTTTTTGTAATAACTTACTAACCTTTTCTTTATTTATAGCTGTACTCGGTTTAATATAACTACTAAATATCTGCATCAAACTAATATTTGGACTAATACTTCTAAGTACACCCTCAAGTACAATCATCCCCCGCATAAGCATCGTCACATCTTTAGGTAAACTAATATGATTGTTAGAAAGCATCATCAAAAAATCATTCATAAAATCTTTAACATCAATATTTGACATCTCCTGAGTTTTATTTTTATCTAAAACCCTTTTAATATCATTTTTTAAAGTCATATGATCAATATTTCCTCTAGTTTTACCAAATGCCAGTAATATATGAGAAATTTCAGTCACATCATCCTTTAAAATAGCTAAAATACATTGATTCAAAAGCTCTCTATCTCTTAAAGAAAGCCTCCCCATCATACCAAAATCTAAATAAATAATTTTTCCATCTTTAATTTTTAAATTTTCAGTATGTGGATCCGCATGAAAATAACCATCTTCAAGTGCCTGTTTAACATAATTAACAGCTAACTTCCTACCTATCTCCTCGCGATCATACCCAGCCTTTTCTAACGTTTCAAAATCATTTATTCTAATGCCATCCATATATTCCATAACCAAAGCTTTACTAGTCGTAAACTCATTATAAACCTTTGGTGAACGAATATATAAAACATCTTTATTTTTTTCATAAAACTCCTCAGTGTGTGAAGCCTCAATTAAGAAATTCATCTCTTCCTTAGCTGTTTCAAACATCTCATCAATAATATCTTTAAAATTAAAAACCGAATCAAAAATCTTATCAATTTTAAATATATCAACTATATTCTTAAGTAACTTTACATCCATTGCCATAAGTTCATAAATATTATCTCTTTGAACCTTAATAACAACTTCTGTCCCGTCCTTTAAAACAGCTCTATGTACCTCAGCAATCGAAGCCGAACCAATTGGAACCTCCTCAATTTTAGAAAAAATATTATCAGTTTTTCCTTCATATTCTCTATCTAAAATTTCCAAAACCTTATCATAACTCATCGGCTTAACCTGATTTCGTAAATGTGAAAGTTCATCACAATACTTCTTAGGAATAACATCATCACGTGATGCCAAAATTTGCCCAAGTTTAATAAAAGTTGGACCAGCTTCCTCAATTGCCAAACGTAAATTTTGTGGATTTATTTTCTTTAATAAATCATATTTTTTTATAATATGAACAATTTCTACTAATCTATCTTTACTACTTAACATTATTTTTTATCTTTCTTAAGTAAATTCAAAATTTCTTTTTTATCTTCTTCACTAAGTTCATTAATTTTACATATAAGTTCTTCCTTCGTTAAATCAGCCTTCTCAACAGTCACTGTCACATTTTCTTTAATCTTATCAGCTATATTATGCTTTAACTCCTCATTCAAAGCTTGTCCGTGCGCATAAGCTTCCTCACCTTTTTTTAAAAGTTCTTCTTTTAACTCATTAGCTTTTTCGCTTGTCATAACCATCGCTCCAAGCCCCATAAGCATAACATTTTCTAAAGTCTCCTTCATGGTATCAACCTCCAATATTATAATAATTATACCACGAACACACTTCATTTGAAAATATATTTTACTTATGATAAAATGAAAAAAATATAGAAAAGAGGAAAATAAATGAAGATTACTGTTTTAGGCGCCGGCGCTTATGGATGTGCCTTAGCTAAAATACTAGATGAAAACAATAATAATGTTACTTTATGGACTCCATTTGAAAATGAAGAAAAAAATATAAAAGAAACAAAAACAACTCCTAAACTTCCAAATATAAAACTAAGTAGCACCATAAATATAACCACTAACTTAGATAAAGCCTTAGATAAAACACAATTAATAGTAATTGCATTGCCAACTGCCTTTTTATCAAACACTATTAAAAAAGTAAAAAAATATTACCAAGATACTCCAATATGCATTGCAACTAAAGGTATCGAACAAGGTACTAATCTATTTGTCTACGATGTCGTTAAAAATATTTTAAATACTGAAAAAATAGCCGTCATTTCCGGTCCTTCATTTGCTATTGATATCGCAAATGATTGCCCTGTTGGTCTAACCTTAGCTTGCCAAGATAAAGAAACTATTGAATTAACCAATCAAGCCTTAGCCAACAATCATTTCAAATTAAGAAAAAGTCATGATATCATCGGAACCGAATTATGTGGTTCCATCAAAAATATAATCGCCATCGCCTCAGGTATTTTAAAAGGTCTAAACATGCCCGAATCAACATCTGCGATGCTTATAACTGAATCATTACACGATATTAAAGCCTTAATTAAAGGCCTAGGTGGTGACGGTTCTACAGTTCTATCTTATGCTGGATTTGGAGACCTACTTTTAACTGCCACTTCACCCAAAAGTAGAAATTACTCTTTTGGATATCTAATTGGCAAAGGCGCATCTAAAGAAGAAATAGATAACTATATCAAAAACACAACCATTGAAGGACTATACACCTTAAAATCAATCTGTGAATTAGTAAATAATAAAGATGTCGATATGCCAATTATCAATTTAATGGAACAAATCATATACCATAATAAAGATCCAAAAGAATTAATTAACTTTTTAATTCAAAAACCATAAACATCTATTTCGACCATATAAAACAACCAATTAACGGTCGTTCATACATCCTTCCCATTTTTTATTTAATCATTCACTGGACTTTATATAAGAAAATTTATAAAATTTAAGCATAATATCAGTTAAAAAATCTACAAATATAATTTTAGAAAATGATACTCTGATAGCTCTTTTCATATTTTTGTCATTATCTTAAGAAAAATAATGCATTTTTAATACCTCTAGCTTTTAACGATTCAAATATATCATCCAATCTTCTTTTGAAACAATCATTCATTGTTAATTTTTCCATTCTATCACGTATAATCTAATTATGTGATTTTTTTAACATTTATAATTAGAACTTTAATTAAAAAATCTAATATGTTTTTAATTTACACACTAGATTACTCTCTCTTATTTACAATTTTGCTTTCCCTTGAAATTTAAGGCGGTCCCCGTAAGACTTCGCCTTACAGGGGACGGCTTCGCCTACTCTATCCAAGTGTGAATGCATTTTTTTGACTGCCATCTCCACCAGTAATTTGAACGTTGGAGTTTAGATATAAGACTGGGCGGACCGCAAAGGAGTTGGGCACGGAATCGCCGAGGACGGAACCAGGACCGTCCAGAAGGGCCGCAACGGACCTATCACCGGCAAAAGGAGCCTGTAACCATTCAAATACTCCACTATATAAATTATATAAATAATCACTGTTTGTACATCCATCATAATTATAAAGTGCTGTCGATAAACAACTACTTCCTGCCGCATATCCATAATCACTTGGATACATTAAGCCTATTTTTTGTGTTGTGCTTGCTGGATTGCCACTATAGACTTGACTGCTATCTCGCTCTGCATTATAGTAACCACTTGCGGTTAATGTTGTAT
>CALVXV010000088.1 GCA_944371685.1 uncultured Bacilli bacterium
CAACAGGACCTGAAGGAGCTACTGGACCTACTGGACCGGCTGGAGCGACAGGAGTTACTGGGCCTACAGGGCCAGCTAGTACGGTGGCAGGACCAACAGGACCTACGGGACCAACTGGACCGGCTAGTACGGTAACTGGTCCAACGGGAGCAACAGGACCTGAAGGAGCTACTGGACCTACTGGACCGGCTGGAGCGACAGGAGTTACTGGGCCTACAGGGCCAGCTGGACCTACTGGACCAACGGGACCGACGGGACCATAATATTTATATTTACAAAAAAAAGAACCTCGCTTTTTAAAGCGTGGTTTTTTTATCCTATCTTTTCTTTAACGATTTTACTTACTAATCCCATGTCAGCTTTGCCATTAACTAATGGTTTTAGCTGTTTCATAACTTTGCCCATATCTTTATTAGATTCTGGTTTTACTTCATTAAATACTTTATCAATTACTGCATTTAATTCTTCGCTAGTTAATTGTTTTGGAAGATATTCAGATAAAATATCAATTTCAGACTGTGTTTTTTGAACAAGGTCCTCTCTACCACCTTTTTGAAATTCATTGATGGAATCTTTTCTGGATTTAATTTCTTTAGAAATGACATCAATGACTTCTTCATCAGAAAGTTCGTGTTTTTTATTTAATTCACTCATTTGAATGGCTCCTTTAACCATTCTAATTACTGAAAGCCTTTCTTTATCTTGATTTTTCATGGCAGTTTTCAAATCATCTAATATTTGATTACGCATTATTTTATTCCTCCTTTTAGAAAAAAGCCATTGATATGGCTTTAATAATCACGATTTTCACGGCGGTTACGACGACGGGCATTTTTAATGCCTTCTTTTTTAGCGTTTCTTCTTCTAACTCCTGGTTTTAAATAGCCGTCTTGTTTTTCTCTTAATTGTGCTAGGGAGCCATCTTTACTATTGGCAGCTTTTAGGTTTCTAAGTGCACCATCAACATTGCCATTTCTAACTACTACTTTTGTCATAAAAATCCCTCCCTTCTTGGCTAAAGATATTATAACACGGTGATAAAGTGTTTGCAAGTTAAATGTCAAAGAAAAAACGCAAAAATAAAATTGTGAAATTAAAAAGTAAGCTTTCGCTTACTATGTACTGCAAGATTTACCTGAAGTTATACGTCTTATGGATGAACCAAGGCTTTTTCCTAATTCAATAATTAAACTAAAACCTTTAACGATGGCGTTAATTAGTGTCGAGGTAATAGCGCCACCATTAATTTCTTTCAATTGTTTATCGGTTAATTTGATTGATTGCATTTTATCGGATTTAAAAAGCCATCAGCAATACCAATTACGAAGGCAATAAATCCTCCAATGGCGGCCCAAAGACCATAACCTCCTCCAGATACTTGCATGAGCTGTTTATTAGTTAGATACACTTTACTCCTTTCTAGTTATTACGCCCAGTATTTAAAACAACTTGTCCGTGCTCTATTTTGATAAAGCGGTCAAATAAATCGAGATTATCTAACCGATGAGAAATATATATAATTGTTTTGTCTTGATATGTTTTAAATATTTTTTTTAATATTCTTCTTTCCATATCTGAACTTACTTGGTTAAGTCCTTCATCAATAATTAAAATATCAAAATTACAAAGTGCCCTAGCTAAAACTATTCGCTGTTTTTGACCACTGGAAAGATTAAAACCATTTTCTTCTATTAATAGATATTTATTTTTAGTAATGTTTTCGATTTCGCAAATATGGATTTTTTCTTTATTTTCACATTTTAAATTGAGATTATCTTCTAATGTTCCGGTGAACAAAATTTCTTTTGGAGAAACATAGATGACATTTTCAAAGAAATGATCTTTTACTTCTTTTTTATCAATGGTCATACTTCCTTCATAGTCTTTATAATAACCTTTTAATATTTTAAATAATGTTGTTTTACCACTACCACTATTTCCAGTAACCATCACTTTACTACCGGAGTTTATTTTAATATTGATATGTTTTAAGATATAAGTTTGTTTATCATATGAAAAATTTAAGTCTTTAATTTCAATATCACCATACGCTTTAGTATTTGTTAATTTTTTTGATGTGGTTTTTAATTCCATAATGCTTGATAAAGAATATTTTAATTCATCCAAACTATAATTAAATTCAAAAAAGTTTTTAATAATGCTTATAATTGGGTTTATGACAATGAAAATAAATATTAAATAATTTATAGTATAATTACCTTTACTTAGTATAACAATTATGACTAAAATAATTATATTTTCAAACGAATTTTTTAGAAATGAAAAGTTTTCACTTTGGGTATATACTTTTTTAGCGGTGGTGTTTAACTTTTGATAACAGTCTATAAATTTATCATATATTTTTGATTTTATGTTTAAGTTTTTGACAGTTTCAAATCCACTAATAGCTTCGATTATATGGGAATTTAGTTGATATTTTTGTCTAGTCATTTCTTCTGCAATGACTAGATTTGTTTTTTTATAAATCACTAAATAAAAGATTAAGCAAAAAAATATAATTATAGAAAGGAAACAATTTATGCCTAACACTATGATACACAAAATAATTAATAAGGGAAGGTCTATTAATAAGATTTGGGAAAAGTGGTTGATGGCATCTTTAATTATATATAAGTCATTAAAATAGCTTGTAATTTCTCCAGTTGTTTTACGGCGATAATAACGATAAGGAAGGTTTAATATTGTCAAAAAAATATCCGTGTATAATTGCTTATCTAAGTTTAAATTGAGTTTGATTAATATTTTCGATTTTATCAGATTTAAAGAATTATTTAATAAGAAAAGTAAGAGAAATATGATACATATTAAAGTGATTGTCTTTTGATGAAAGTTTGATATAATGATTGGCAGAAAAAGTGTGGACACTGTGGATAATAAACTGACAATTAAGGAAAGAAAGCCTCCTAGTAAAACTAATTTTAAATTTTTTTTGATGTAATGCCAGATAAATTTTAATGTGTTAGGTTCGCGCTCATAAGCAATTGGTTTTATGGGATGCATTTGAATAGTAACACCGCTCCAGATTTGTTCGAATTCTTTGAAGGATATTTGTTTTAAGGATGTTGCAGGATCGGCAATTAATAAGGTTTGTTTTTTATGATTTATTTTATATAGCACGATATAGTGATAGTAGGAGTGATTAATAATTACATGCGCTATACAAGGCAATTTTAAATCAGTGAGTTTTTCGGTTTTTAGGCCTACACTACTAAATCCTAATTTTTTTAAAGTTTCATTCATATTATAAGCGGTGGTGCCATTTTGATTTGTATACATCATTTCACTTAATTTATCAATGTTTACATATCCACCATAGTATTTTAATATCATCTGCACACAAGCTGGTCCACATTCTTTTAAGCCTCTTTGTTTGACGAAAGGATATTTTTTGATTTTTTTCACCTCCCTCATATATTAACATACGACGTGAAAGGTGAATATCCTTTTTTATTTGAATAAAATATCAAAATTATTTGCTGTAGATAACTTTTTACAAAATTATTTTTAAATAAATTTAAAAAAGTTATTGACCAAAAATTTTTATTTTTTTCAGTCCATAACTTTTCTCTTTTAATAATTTTAAATTTGTAATTGGCTGGCCTATTTCATATTCACAAATGACGATTCCATTATCATTTAGAAGCTTTCTTTCTTCAATGATTCGTAAGGCTTTATTTAATTGATTATTTTGATAAGGGGGGTCCAAAAAGATAATATCAAATTTTTCAGATGTTTCTTTTAAAAATTTTTTATAATCTGTATGAATGATTCTTAAATCTTCTTTAATGTTTATACTATTTTCTTTAATTATATTAATGGCTTTTTGGTTGTTATCAATTAAATAACATGTTTTAGCGCCATTACTGATGGCTTCTAAACCTAAAGCGCCACTACCTGCAAAAAGATCTAAAACGGTGGCTCCGTTTAGATAACCTTGAATCATAGCGAATAGAGATTCTTTTACTCTATCCATGGTTGGTCTAGTGCCTTCAATGGTAAAACCATTTAATTTTTTTCCTTTATATTTTCCACTTATAATGCGCATTTTGAATCACCATTTATATTTTAACATATTACTTGAAAGTTCCCAAGATTTTTTCTAACATTTCAAAGGTATTAAAGGCTTTTTCTAATCTATCCATCTTAGATAGGTGGTATGTTTGTTTAACTTCTTCTTCAAATTTTTTGAATTCCCAAGGTGTTCTATTTAAAATTTTATACCAATAACAGTGGGTTCTTAGGTGTTTTAAATAATATTCATTTTCTTTGATTTTAAATTGAAGTTCTAAGGTCATTAATCATCAAAGTGTTTATATATAGGCCTTGGCTTATAATTGGTATTTTGAGGAGTTTTATTTGATGACATGTCTTGAAGAAGGCCTAATACTCTTTGAAGGCTATTAACACCGTTTTGTATACCATCTAAATCTAAACCTTTAATAAATGATGAGAGGTCAAAATTAGTTTGTTTGGGAGTTTCAGTTTTTAAATAGTCTTTCCAAGCATCTTTATCTTCACCATAAAGGTCATATATTTCATAGAAGTTTTGCCAGGTCATTTTACCATCTTTGACATATTTTAACAAGATTGGATTATTTTTGACAAAGTCTTTGAATTTTTCTTTAGTTTCCATAATATCACCTATATTAATATATTCATAAAACTGAACGAAATGTCAAAAATT
>CALVXV010000089.1 GCA_944371685.1 uncultured Bacilli bacterium
CTCAGTATATCACAAACATTTGTTCTTGTAAATACTTTTTTAATTTTTACAAAGCAAATTCCTAGTATATAAAAAAACAACTTCAAATTAATGAAATTGTTTATAATTTTAATATAATTTAGCGCCGGCTGGAATATGATCATCAAGCATTAATAAATATAATTTTTCTTTTCCTTCTTCTTGATAAACAGCACTAATAAGCATACCTTCAGAATCTATACCCATCATTTTTCTAGCAGGCAAATTAACAATAGCTATACATGTTTTACCAACTAAATCTTCTGGTTCATAATATTCATGAATACCACTTAAGATTGTTCTATCATGGCCAGTTCCATCATCTAAAACAAATTTCAAAAGTTTTTTACTTTTAGGTACAGCTTCACAATTTTTAACTTTAACTACTCTAAAATCAGACTTAGAAAATGTCTCAAAATCAACGAAGTCTTTAAATAAAGGTTCAATTTCTACTTTTGAAAAATCAACATTATATGAAGGAGTTGATGCGACATTAATTTTTTTAACATTCATATCTTTTTTATTTCTCATATGTGGGAATAATAAGACTTCTCTTATAGTATCTGCGCCTGTCATTAACATAACCATTCTATCAATACCTATACCCATTCCACCAGCTGGTGGCATACCATACTCTAAAGCTTCGACAAAATCAATATCCATCTCATTAGCTTCTTCATTACCAAGGGCTCTTTCCTTAAGCTGATTTTCAAATCTTTCATATTGATCTATAGGATCATTAAGTTCAGTAAAGGCATTAGCGAACTCCATACCACATATAAAAAGCTCAAATCTCTGGGTATATCTTGGATCATCACTCTTAAAAGCTAATGGACTAATTTCAATTGGATGACCATATACGAATGTTGGCTCTATTAAAGTCTCCTCGACAAATTTTTCAAAGAAAGCATTAACAATATGACCAAACTCAAAATGTGGTTCAATCTCTACATCATATTTTTTAGCAAGTTCTTTAGCTTCATCTAAAGTCATTTCCTTCCAAAAATCAACCCCACAAGCCTCTTTAATAGCATCAACCATGTGAATACGTTTATATTTAGGTTTTAAAGAAATCTTATGGCCGGCATATTCGATATCATAAGTACCATTTACTTCCTTGCACACTGTACTAAATATTCCTTCTGCTATATCCATCATACCATACATATCACTATAAGCTTTATAAAGTTCAATAGTTGTAAATTCTGGATTATGTTTTCTATCGACACCTTCATTACGGAAGATACGACCTATTTCATAAACAGCATCCATTCCGCCAACTAATAATCTCTTAAGTGGAAGTTCTGTAGCTATTCTTAAATAAAAATCCATATCTAAGGCATTATGATGAGTAATAAATGGTTTAGCAGCAGCCCCACCTAAAATAGGATTTAAAATTGGAGTTTCTACTTCAGTATAACCTAAATCATCTAAATATCTTTGTATTGTTCTAATAATTTTTGGACGAGTAAAAGCAATTCTTCTCGCATCTTCATTCATAATTAAATCGACATATCTTCTTCTATATCTTTCTTCAACATCAGTAAGTCCATGATATTTTTCAGGAAGAGGTCTTAAAGCTTTAACTAAATGAGTATATTTAACTGCATGTACACTAAGTTCACCGGTATTAGTTCTAAAAACATATCCTTCGATTCCAACGATATCACCAATATCAGAAGCTTTAAATAAATCGTAAGCTTCCGCACCTACTTCGTTAATACTAATATATATTTGAATTTGACCATATTTATCTTGAATATGGAAAAATCCAGCTTTTCCCTTTCTTCTTTTAGTCATAATTCTACCAGCAATAACTACATATTCTTTTTGATTTTCAAGTTCTTCTTTACTTTGATTTTCATGTTTTTCTTTAATTAATTTTGAATTAGAAGTTACATCAAATCTAAAGCCAAATGGTTTAACTCCTTTAGCTATTAAATCTTTTAATTTATCACGTCTAACCTTTTCTTGCTCTGTAAATTCTCTCATTAAAATACCTCCAAACTTATGCATATTATATCATAATTTTTACTCTTTTAATCATCTGATTCAAATTATTTAAAAAATTATCTTCTTTCTTTAATTTGTTTTGCTAACATCTTTTCAAAATCTTTCCAAGATAAAGTTTCAGTTTCTTTATGTCCAAACAAACGATAACTTACTAAGTTATTATCTTTTTCCTTATCACCAATAATAACTGTATAAGGAATTTTATTAGATTGGCTTTCACGCATTTTATAGCTTAATTTTTCATCTTTACTATCTAATTTAACTCTAATATTTTGAGCTGATAATTTTTTCATTAGTTTTTCTGCATATTTTAAGTGAAGTTCATTATTTACAGGAATAATATTTACTTGAATAGGTGCGAGCCATAAAGGAAATGCTCCTTTAGTCTCTTCAATTAAAAATGCCATAAATCTATCAAAAGTACCTAAAATAGCTCTATGAATAACTACTGGTCTTTGTTTTTGACCATTTTCATCAATATAAGTTAAATCAAATCGCTCAGGAAGTAAGAAATCTAATTGACAAGTAGATAATGTCACATCATGACCGATAGCTGATTTAATTTGAACATCTAATTTAGGTCCATAAAATGCCGCTTCGCCTTCAGCTTCATAAAAATCAATGCCAAGTTCAGTTAAAACCTTTCTAAGTTCACTCTCTGCTTTTTCCCACATTTCATCATCATCAAAATATTTTTCTGTATTATTTTTATCTCTTAAAGATAATCTAAATGCATAATCAGTAATATTAAAGTCTTTATAAACATCTAAAATCAAATTGACAACATTAGATACTTCTTCTTTAATTTGATCTGGTCTAACAAATAAATGAGCATCATTTTGACACATTTGACGAACTCTCTCTAAACCACATACAGCGCCACTTGCTTCATATCTAAAATCAGGGGCAAGTTCACCTATTCTGATTGGTAAATCACGATAAGAATGTAATTTGTGTTTATAAATAAGCATATGATGTGGACAGTTCATCGGTCTTAAGACTAGTTCCTCGTTATCCATTTTCATAACTGGAAACATATCATCTTTATAATGATCCCAGTGACCACTAACTTTATATAATTCAGTAGAAGCCAAATAAGGTGTATATACATGATTATAACCTAATTTAACTTCTTTTTCTTTAATGTATTTTTCAAGCTCATACCTAACAACAGCACCATTTGGAAGCCACATTTGTAAACCTGGTCCAACTAGTTCATGGCCCATAAATAGTTCTAATTCTTTACCAATTTTACGGTGATCTCGTTCTTTGGCTTCTTCTAAGGCTACTAAATGTTTATCTAAATCTTCTTTGCTATCAAAGCAAACACCATAAATTCTTTGTAAAACTTTATTTTTAGAATCACCTTTATAATAAGCACCTGAGACTTTAAGTAATTTAAAATTCTTACACTCTTTAACACTATCAACATGAGGACCACGGCATAAATCCGTAAAATCGCCCTGCGTATAACAACTAATTACTTCATCTTTAGGAATTTCATTAATAATGTCTATTTTATAAGGATCATCTTTAAACTTTTCTAAAGCCTCAGTTTTAGAAAGTTCTTCTCTATATATTCTTTTACCATCTTTAGCTAATTTTTTCATCTCTTTAGAAATTTTTTCTAAATCATCATCAGTTAAAGTATAACCACCTAAATCAATATCATAATAAAATCCTTCTGATATAACTGGTCCCACCCAAAATTTTGCATTTGGATATAAATGTTTAACAGCTTGAGCAAGTAAATGTGCGCAACTATGATTTAACATACTTAATCTTTCGTCTTTTTTTATATCTATCATTTTTTATCATCCTTTCTTAATTTTACTTTCTTTTTTAAAGTCTTTTGTCTGCCTTTCTTATCAAACTTATATTCTAAAGATACTGAACTTATTAAAGATGGATCGAGCTCTGTTTCAAATTCAGTATCCTGCGTAAGAATACGATTAGGATTGACATAAGGTGCAAGATTACCTAAAGCATCACTTACATAAATAATCATACCGGTCATAATTTGTTCTTTTGTCACATATTCAAAACTGGTTCTGATAAGATTAATACCATATAAGGTAGCTACTTCCTTTAATTCTTTATGTGACAAATTACAAAGTTCAGATATCAACACTTCATTATCTAAACCACAATAATTAACTAAAAAATGTCTTAAATCCATTTTATAGCATTTTCTTATTTCTTTCTTATTCATAAAAAACTCCCTGCATTTTTTTGTGCAAGGAGCGTATAAACGCGGTACCATCCTACCTTATAACTTAATTTATTTGATAACGGTAACTAGCCGGAATAATCTTTCGAAAATCTGCTTCAAGGTAGTAATTATTAAAATCCTTTGTCTAGCTTCCACCATGTACTAAACTCTCTTTAAAATTACTTTTAACAATCATGTCCTTTTCATCACATTTAACTATATTTTATCACACTAT
>CALVXV010000090.1 GCA_944371685.1 uncultured Bacilli bacterium
TTTTTTTTTAAAAAAAAAATAAAATTAATTTATAAAAATTTTTATTTTTTTTTTTTTTTTTTTTTTTGATATCTTGATATTGGATAAGATAGGAGAGGTATAAATGAAAGAGAAAATAAAGAAAATTATTAAAGGATATTTACCTGGATTTATCACAGGAATAATAGTGTTTGGTACAGTGAGTGTAATAGCAGCAACTTATTTTCCATCAAGTCAAACAACGTATGATAATAGTGCTAGCGGCTTGACAGCTACCGATGTTCAAGGAGCCATCGATGAACTTTATAATGTATGTTTTCCACCGACTCCGATAGGAGATCAAATATTAGAAAATAATGATATAGTTTCATCAGGAGATGGACTATATAAAGATGAATATGAAAACGGAAAATATACATATAAAGGTAAAAATTCCAATAATTATGTAACATTTAATAATGAGGAAGCTGGCTGGCGAATAATATCCATAAATTCCGATGGAACCATAAAAATAATGAGGGATGTTAGTATAGGAAATATGGCTTGGGATTCGTCAACTTATTTGGGAAATAACAATTGGAATCGTCCTGCTGATTTGAATACTTATTTAAACGGTGAATATTATAATAGTTTAACTAGTACGGCACAAAGTCAGATAGTAGATGGAACATATAATGCAGGTGGAATAACTTATGATAATAATGATATGCAAAATCAAATAAATGAGGAAAAATCTGTCATATCAAAAGTTAAAATAGCTTTACCAACTGTATCAGAATATTTAAGAGCTAATTCAAATAAAAATCAGTGTGGGACATTCAGTTTAAATAATGACAATTATAGTATATGTAAAAATAGTGATTGGATGTTTAATAATGGTTATTGGTGGACTTTGTCGTCTCATTCTGGCACCATTGACTGTGTCTGTTATATCAATGACTATGGCGATGTCACCGACCACAATGCTTATCGTAATATTTTTGCAGTTAGACCTGCAGTAACACTCTCATCATCAGTTCAAATAACTGGTGGAGATGGCTCAAAATCAAATCCATATACTTTGAGTTAAAATAATAACTATTTTAAAATTATAGTGAGATAAATTATTTTGCAAGTTAAATGGGTTTTATATTTTACGATGAGTAATTTGAAGTATAAAAATGATAGTGATAAGCTGTCATTTTTATATGGTTAAATGGTTTTGTGTAATAAGGCTTAAAACAAGAGATTGAAAAAAAGTTGTTAATTAGTTATAATTAAAATATAGTAGATAATCTAGTTGTAGGGTGTGCTATAATGAGAAAGAAAAAAGTAGGTAAAAAATATAATTTAAAAAATAAGAAGGTTTATCATAAAAAGTATAAAGAACTTTTTGAAGATGATAAAAAAAAGTCTCATCATCAAAAATTAGCATCTGATGAAATTAAAGAAAAACCTCGCCACGAGATGAAAGATGAAAATATAGAAGATGTTAAAGATTTAAATAAGAAACATAAAGGTTTAAAAATATTTTTAATAATATTGTTAGTTATTTTAATTTTGGTTTTGAGTTATTTTGGATATAGGGCATATGTCAGATCCGAAATTTTTAAGAAGATAAATAATGATATTAATATTGAGTATGGAGAAGAAATTACGGCAGAATATATATTAAAAGATGATTTTGATAGTGTTAAGTTTAGCCCTAAATTAAGTAGTTTAAAAAAGGTTGGTAAGTATGAAGTTACTTTAACAATAAATGGTTATGAATTTAAAGTTTTTATAAATATTAAAGATACAACACCTCCAGTGTTAGAGGTTCAAGATGTTCAAAAATATTTGGATGAAAAGTTACCAGAGGCAAAAGAGTTTGTGGTTAAGGTAGAAGATTTATCGGATATTGATTTAAAAATTAGTGAAATTAAATCACAAGCTGGTGAGCAAGAGGTGGAGGTTACGGCTACTGATAAATACGGTAATAAAACTAGTAAAAAAGCTAAAATTAATATTATAGAGTATAAGGGTTCGGTTAAGATTAATGGTCTTACTAATTTGACAGTTTATGTTGGAAATAAAGTAGATTTAAATAAGAATGTATCAGCAGTTGATGAGAGGTTTGGGCAGATAGAGTTTAAGGCTGATGATTCTAAGGTTAATTATGATAAGCCTGGTGTTTATAAGATTTATTATACGGCAACGGATAAACTAGGTAATGTTACAACTAGAGAGAGAAAAATAACAGTTAAGGAAAGGACTGTAATGATTAATAATTTTCCAACTTATAGTCAATTTCCAAATTATCCAAACGGATGTGAGACGATTGCACTATATTTGATGCTTAAGTATTATGGAGTTAATGTTAGTCCATCGACACTTGTTAATAATTTAGCTAAAGGTGATGGACCTTACTGGGAAAATGATAAATTATATGGTGGTAATCCTGAGGTTGAGTTTGTTGGTGATCCTAGAGATAAGCATGGGTATGGTTGTTATCAACGTCCAATAATTAATTTGGCTAGTAAGTATAAATCTGGAATGGTGGATTATACTGGTCATTCTTTGAATCAAGTGTTAGAATTAGTTAGGAGTGGAAAACCAGTTCAGGTTTGGGTGTCAATTAATTTAAAAAATACTTCAGTATGTGCGACTTGGTATAATAAGGCGAGTGGTAAAAATATAAATTGGATTTGTAGTTTGCACAGTGTGGTAATTGTTGGTTTTAATGATAACTATGTTTATGTATCAGATCCTTATACAGGCTCTATTGAAAAATATAAAAGAACACAGTTTCAAAAGATGTATAATTTGTTTGGTAAAAGAGCTTTGTATTTTAAGTAGGTTTTAATTCCTACTTTTTAAAATGAAATATTTATAAAAAGATATCCATTTAAGGATACCATAATTTTCCACAATTTAATCATATTGTTTTCATAAATATTTGATATGATTATTACAGAGTTAAGGAATAGCTCTAAGAAGGATGTGATATATGATTAACTAAAATATTTTTCTAAACTATACTCACTTAGCAGTTTTAATTACTGCTTTTTTTTCGTTCGTAAGGCTTTTTGATGTTAGTAATTCCTAGTATATAATCGGTACTTGTATTATAAAAATAAGCTAGTTTAATTAAGATATTTATTGGAATATTATTATCTCCTGTTTCGTAGTGAGAATATCTTCTTTGGCTTATTCCTATTTTTTTGGCAATGTCAGTTTGTTTTAGGTCATTATCTTCTCTTAAATCTTTTAATCTATTCATAGTTTAGCCTCCATCGTCATTGTACATTAGACGAAATAAGTCTATTGAGTTTTAGTCTAAATTAGTCTATATTTTTGTATGATAGATAAAGTATTTAAAGATAGGTGAAGATGATGAAGAAAAAAATAGCGAATTTTGTTAAAAATAATTTTAAAGGTATTGCAGTTGGAGTAATTATAGGTGAAGTTATATTTGGGAGTATAGGAGTGTATGCTATAACATATTTTCCAAGTAATGATGTGACATGTGATAATAGTGTAAGTGGTTTAGAATCGAATAATGTCCAAGGAGCAATTGATGAACTTTATAATACTTGTTCTAATTCATCGATTGTTGATGATGGAGTATTAAAAGGTGTAGAAATAGTTGATTGTGGTGATGGATTATATAAAGATAACTATGTAGAAAACAGATATGTTTATAAAGGTACTGACCCGAATAACTATGTAACGTTTAATAATCAAGAGGCTGGCTGGCGAATAATTGCTATAGAACCAGATGGAACCATAAAAATAATGGGAAATGGTGGTAAGTCATCTAAGTGGGCTTCTTCAGGAACTAATGATTGGTTAAATTCTTCTGCAATTTCTGAATTAAATGATAAAGTGTCTTATAGTCAAATAGTGTCACATGATTTTGGTATTGGAAAAGTAACTTTAAATGAAAGTTTGGCAGAAACAATTAATAAAGAAAATTCGGTAATTTGGAATGGAAAAGTTGGTTTGCCGACAGTGTCTGATTATTTAAGAGCTAATTCTAGAGAAAGTATATGTGGTACAGGAGCTACTCATCGTGGATATTGTGGATATTCAAATTGGATGTATGTTACAAATAGGGTAAGTAATTTTTGGTTCATGACGGCAAGCGCTAGTAGTTCTGGTAGTGTGTATGGGGTTATATCAGATTCAGGTAAGGGTGGTACTATAGCTGCTTATTCAACAGAAATTAATGGAATATCTTTCTTTTTGAATCCTGTGGTTTATGTATCTTCATCAGTTCAAATTACAGGTGGCGATGGAAGTCAGTCAAATCCATATACTTTATCGTAGATTTTTTCGCTTA
>CALVXV010000091.1 GCA_944371685.1 uncultured Bacilli bacterium
GATTTTGAGTCGTGCGCGTCTACCAATTCCGCCACACAAGCAACAAAAACATTATAGCATAAATTATCATTATTTTCAAAAAAAATTATACTATAAATAAATATACATAATAAACAATAAATATAATCAACATAATAACCGCTTCTTTTCGGCTAATCACTCGCTCACTTCTAGCAAACAAATAAAGACACAACGAAGATAAAAAGGCCGCTAAAATATCAACAAAATTAAAACCACCCAAACTAACATTACCATAAATAACTACTGGTAACCCCAACACAACACATATATTAAATATATTAGTGCCTATAATATTACCAACCGCCATATCAAATTCACCTTTTCTAGCACTTGTCACCGTCATTACCAATTCAGGCAAACTAGTTCCCACCACAATCACAACCATTGTAATTATTTTTTTACTAATATTAAACTCATTAGCCAGTGCCACCGCATTATTAACAATTAAATCACTACTAAATGCCGTAACCAAAAGTGCCAGAATAATTAAAAGAATTGACATCACTGGACCATATTTAATCTCACTAACACTATCATAATTAGTTCCACCATGAATAAGTCCAATTAAATAACTAACAAATACACCAAAAAATAATAATAACACTAAACCGTCTGCTCTGGAAAACACATTTCTTGTAAATGAATCAAACAAACTATCAAGCATCAAAATAGCAAAAACTGAAGTAATTAAAAATAAAATAGGTAATTCTTTCTTTATCGTCGCATGCCTAACTTTAATAGGTCTAATCAAAGCTGCCATACCAATAATTAAAAACACATTAACTATAGTACTCCCAATAACATTTGCAAAAGCAATTTGTCCATCACCTGATTGTACACTATTAAAAGAAATTGCCACCTCTGGTGCACATGTACCAAAAGCCATAATGGTAAGTGCAACAAGCATTTTTGGAACCTTAAATCTCAAAGCAAGTGAAGAAGAAGCCATCACTAAAACATCAGCTGCCTTAACAATTAAAAGCAACCCTAAAACTAGCCAAAATAACTCTATCATTATTCCTCCTTATATTTAGATGTAAATAAATCCTGATTTTCTACCGTCTCCTCCTCATCAATCTTCGGTAAATCATCTAAAGATTTTAAACCGAAATAGTCCAAAAATTGATCAGTAACGCCATACAAAAGTGGTCTACCAGGCAGATCAGACTTTCCCACTTCTTTAATTAAATTTTTCACTGCCAACTTACGCATCACATAAGTAGATCCAACACCTCTAATCTCATCGACCATGCTTCTCGTAATTGGACTATTATACGCAATAATAGCTAAAGTTTCTAAAGCCGCAGGACTTAAAGTATCTGAAACTTCTTCATCAACTAAGCTCTTATAAAATTCTGCATGTTCTTTTTTAGTAACCAATTTATAATTATCATTATATTCTTCTAATCTAATTCCCCTATCATCATTCTCCAAATCTGCACTATACTCATTCAATATTCTTTGTAATTCATCATCAGATATACCTAAAATTTTAACCAATCTTTCTTTAGAAATACCTTCATCACCAACTACAAATAATAACCCTTCCAACACCGCCTTTAAATTCACAATGTCACCACCTATTCCATAACAAGCAAAATATCATCTAAATTTTTTTCTTGCTTAATCTTTAATTGTCCTTTCTTAGCTAAATCCAATATTGCCAAAAAAGTAACTACCACATAACTTTTATTCCTTATATCAAACAATTCTTCAAAATGAATTTTTTTATTTGTATGTAACCTTTTCATAATATCATAACATCGCTTACTAACCGAATATTCTTTTCTTGTCACTACTGTATCAAGTGGTCTTTCTAAATACTTTCTCTTTTGAAATTCCACAAACGCTTTAATTAAATCATCTAATGATATTTCATCATTTAAATTAACCTCATCACTTTTAAAACTAGTAAGTTCACTAGGCACTTTAGAATACATAAGCTTTCGCTCAAATTCCATATCTTTAAATTCAGATGCCACTTCCTTATATTTTTGATATTCTAATAATCTATTAATTAAATTTTCTCTAGGATCATCCTCATATTCATAAGTATCATCAGTTCCTTCATTAGGCAAAAGATCTCGTGACTTCATCTCAATAAGTTCCGCTGCCATCACTAAATATTCACTATCAATATTCAAATTTAAGTTCTCCATACTTTCAATATAATTCAAATATTGCAAAGTAATCTCTGAAACATTAATATCAAATATATCAATATCCGCCTCTTTAATTAAATGTAAAAGTAAATCAAGCGGGCCTTGAAACTTATCTATTGTAAATCTATACTCCATACCCAGTATCACCTTAAATAATTATAACATTTTCCTATTTATTAGTTCAAGTAACAGTTAAAAGGAAAATTTTTAAAAAATAATAATAAACTTTAATATAAAAGGACTGATAAATATGATCGCACGAATAGTTTTCTTTTTAATCGGTTTCGGTTTTAGCATTGTAGGCTTTGTTTTTATCATTAGTTATCTAAACTTAATCACAATCGGGTATAGTTTAAAAGAATATGTCCAATTTATAAGTAGTAGTATAGAATGTTTAATTGGACCAATAGGTCTATTAATCACTTCACTCGCAATATTTCTTCCAGGAGGTAAAAAAAATGAACTACATATATGATGTTTTATTAAACTTTCAAACCGAATACTATGACTTTTTCGAATGGAATCAAAATGATAACATATATCATATGCGAAAAACCCCAATTATCAAAATCAATAAAAAACAATTAAATGAACTAAAAAACAATATTGTTAAATTTGATGATAATACATTAAATATCATAAACTCTAAATCTGAAAGATTCAAACAAAATAGTATTTCAAAGCAAAAATACATCTTCATCGTTGGTAATGAAAATGAATGCTTAGCCTTAAAACTCAATAAAAACGGTGTAATAAGTCAAAAAAGTTCTCTACTTCCAAACGAACAAGATGATGTAATAGAAATACTAAAACTCCATTCAGAAACAAAATTAAACTATAACATAATTAAACAAAAACAAATAAATAACTTTAAAACAAGATTCGAAGTTGAAAATGAAAAATTCATTATAGACGAACTAAACAAAATTTATAGACAAAATAATTTTCAAAAATTAAATTATCTATGCCTAGAATGTTTTAATAAATCAGAAACTAATATATATAATGCTTATATAAAATTAAAACAAGAAATAAAAAAAACAAATAAAAATTTTACAAAACTATATAACATTTTCAAAATAATTAATCAAAAATAAAAAGGATAAATTTCTTTATCCCATAATGTTAAATATAAATGGTAAAGCAATAATAAATACAATTAATAATATAAATAAAACAATCAAAAATTTTTTAGTAGCTTTCTTATCTTTTATTAATTCAACTTCTTCATTTTCTTGTTTTTGTGCCATCACTGTCTCCGGAGTAACTGGCATCACTGGTGCAATTCCAGAAGTTGCCACACTCGCCTCTGAAGCCACTTCACTAGTAGCAGTATTTGTTTGTACAGACTGTTGTCCATTAGTAGACTCTACTACTGGTGTAGTAGTTGGTGCTGATGTAACAACTGATTCTGTATCCTCATTAACTGGTGTAGTAGTTGGTGTTGGTGTAACAACGGATTCTACAGCCTCATTAACTGGTGTAGTAGTTGGTGCTGGTGTAACAACTGATTCTATAGCCTCATTAACTGGTGTGGTAGCTGGTGCTGGTGTAACAGCTGGTTCTGCCACTGGATTAACTGTCAAAGTTTCCATAGCTGGAGTAGCTGACTGTGTAGAAACATTAGAATCAATATTTAAAGTATCAACTGTAGCACTATTCCCCACCTCAGGTGTTGAAACAGTATTATCAACCTGATTTGCAAAATCAAAACTATAATTCATTGTATTTTGAGTTTCACCATTATTCATTGCATTATTCTTTTCATCCATATTAATATCCCTCCATATTCTAAAATTATTATATCTAAAATACTATAAAAAGTCAAAATAAAACTAGTAAATCACTAGTTTTAT
>CALVXV010000092.1 GCA_944371685.1 uncultured Bacilli bacterium
ACTGTTTGTGTTTTATGGGTGTTAATAATAGTTGATAGGTATTTTGAAAACGCAGTTGACTTCTAAGGCGTGGGTCGCGAGTTCGAATCTCTCCGGGGACGCCATTTATGAAAGTAAAACCCTTGATATTTCAAGGGTTTTTATGTGCATATTTTGATGGCCATTAGCAAAAAAACTCCTATATTATAAAATGTTTTAAAATGTTATATTTTTCAAATAAATTTCACAATGGTTGGTTATGATATGTAATAGAGGGAGATGTATATGAAAAAAATAAAGAAACATAAGAAAAAGATTTTGGTGGGAGTTTTAGTAATTATATTACTTATTGGTTTAGGCTTTGGAGGATATAAATATTATCAACACTATCAAGATACACGATTTGAAAATAAAAACTGGATAAATAGACATGTAAAGCTGGAAGAAAATAACGAAGGGGTTTATGAAGTTAAGAGTGATGAAGATATTGATATATTTAATCTAGTCTATCAAGATGTGATTGAAAAGAAGATTGAAGAACTTAAGAGCTTTGATAATTATTCAATTTCTAATCCACTTATTATTTACAATCCTTATGGTACTGGAAGTCAATCATATTATGTTTATTTAGGCAAGGATTACGATGAGCTTAGTTATAAGATTAGTACCGAGGGGTATGCGGATTACGAACATGATTTGGGTGATGATGGCGAATATCAATTAGTTGGTTTTGTACCAGGTGAAGTTAATACTTTAACTTTGAAGTCTGCTGATGATGAAAAAGAGTTTAGAATTACAACACCAGAGCTTCAGGAAGACGTTGATATTGTTTTAGATCAGACCGATGGTGAGAGTGAAGATGAATTAACTGATGGATTATATACTGTACTTGGTCACGATAAAAATTATGAAGCGAATATTTATCTATATGATAACTCAGGGGTTTTAAGAAATGAACTTGTTTTAGATGATTACCGAGCTGACAGAATTATTTTTGATGATGATTATATGTATTATCCGTATGCGAGCCGAGGAATTATGAAAGTTAATTCTTTAGGTAAAATTGAAAAGATGTATGATCTTGGAAAGTATAGAATGCATCACGATATGATTTTAGATGGTGATAAATTAGTTATTTTAGTTGATGAAGTTGGCGAAGATACTAAAGAGGATGTTATTATTACTTTAGATTTAAATTCTGGTGAAATTAAAAAAGTAGTTGACATGAAAGATTTACTACCAGAGCTTTATGAAAAAGCTATTTTACCAGAAGATAATAAAACTCTCGATTGGATTCATTTGAATTGTTTAACTTTAAAAGGCGATGATTTGATTTTAAGTTCTAGGGAGCTTTCAACGATTGTCTATGTGTCTGATTATGAAACTGATCCCAAAATTAAATATTTAATTACTGACGAAAGTATGCTTGAAGGAACAGATTATGATGATTTACTTTACAGTAAAATTGGTGATTTTGTCGATACAGCAGGACAGCATTCAGTTACGTATATTCCAGGTGAGTCAGATAGTGAATATTATTTAATAATGTTTAACAATAATTATGGTTCGATTGTAACTAGACCTGATTTTGAATGGACAAATTATCCTGGCGTAGGTACCTATGAAGAAGGAGATACATCATATTTTTATATGTATAAGATTAATGAAGATGATGAAACTTATGAATTAGTAGATAGTATTGAGATTCCTTATTCTAGTATTGTCAGTAGTGTCCAATTTGTGGATGATAACTTAGTTGTTGGTAGTGGCATGGATAATTCATTGGGTGAATATGATGAAGATGGTGAATTAATTAAACAATTTAATTATGAAGCTAAAAAATATGCTTACAGGGTGTTTAAATATTCGTTTGATAATTGGTTTAATTAAAAGACTTGCGATTTTTCGCAAGTCTTATTTTGTATAATCACATTTACTACATTTGATTTTATCTTTTTTCTCGACTAACATTTCACCACATTCTGGACATTTCTCACCTACTGGCTTATCCCAATATGCTGTTTTGCATTTAGGGTAATTATTGCATCCATAGAAGATTTTTCCTTTTCTGGTTTTCTTTAGAGTTATTTTTCCATCACAGTTTGGACAGTCACAGATGATTATTTCTTCTTTAGGTTCTTGTTTGATATATTTACACTCTGGGAAATTACTACAAGCGACAAACTGACCATATTTACCTTTTCTAATAACTAAAGGATGACCACATTCTGGACACATTTCACCAGTTTTTTCAGCTTCTTTTTTAGGTAATTTATCGAAGGCTTCTTTAACGGCTGGTTCAAAACCTTTATAAAAATCTTCTAAGACTTTATACCATACTTCTTTACCTTCGGCTATTTTATCTAAATCAGTTTCCATATTGGCGGTATATTTAACATTGATTAAGTGACTGAAACATTCTTGAAGTTTATCAGTTACTTCAAAGCCAATTTCCGTTGGAACAAATTTGCGGTCGATTAAATTAACATAGCCTCTTTTTTTGATGTTATCAATGATGGTTGCATAAGTACTTGGTCTACCAATTCCTAGTTCATCCATTTCCTTAATTAGTTTAGCTTCGGTATATCTGGCTGGAGGTTCGGTGAAGTGCTGCTCTTTAGTGATGTCATTAGAAACGATAACTTTTGAATTATAGGTGTCAAAAGGTGGTAAGATGGCATCTTTGGTTTCTTCATAGTCTTTATAGACTTTTAAGTAACCATCAAAAATAATTACTTGACCAGTAGCTTTAAAGTTATAATCATTATTATTTAAAATAACGGTTGTACCCTCTACTTTAGCTGGAGCCATAATGCTTGCTAAAGCTCGGTAGTAAATTAATCTATATAGTTTAAATTCATCATCAGATAAATAAGGTTTAACACTTTCTGGGGTTCTTTCGATGCTAGTAGGTCTAATAGCTTCGTGAGCATCTTGAACGTTTTCGGTTTTTTTGCTGACTTTTACTGGTCCTGTATATTCTTTACCATATTTATTTTCAATGAATTTATAAGCCTCTGATACAAATTCATTAGATAATCTAATAGAGTCGGTACGCATATAAGTAATTAATCCGACGGTTTCATCGGCTAAGTCAATACCTTCATATAGTTTTTGAGCTACACTCATAGTTTTTCTGGATGAGAATCTTAGGCGATTTGATGAGGCTTGCTGAAGGGTACTGGTCGTAAATGGAGGTTTTGATTGTTTATTTTTTTGTTTTTTGTCGACACTTTCAATTTCAAAAGCTTTAGTTAATTTATTTAAAATATCATCGGCTTTACTTTCACTTTTGATTTCAATTTTTTTGTGATTATATGCGAATAAATTAGCATCAAAATCATTGAATGTAGCTTGAATTGTCCAGTATTCTTCTGGATTAAAAGCGCTTATTTCACGTTCTTTATCAACAATTAATTTTAAAGCGACACTTTGAACTCTGCCTGCAGATGAGCCATCGGTTTTAGATTGAATTAATTTACTTAATCTAAAGCCAATGATTCTATCTAAGATTCTTCTAGTTTCTTGACTATTAACTAAGTTTTGGTCAATTTTTCCTTCGTGTTTCATGGCTTCTAAGATTGCATTTTTAGTAATTTCATTGAATGTTACTCTACTATAAGGTTTATCTTTTAAATCTAGGCAATCGTAAAGGTGCCAAGCAATCGCCTCTCCTTCTCTATCGTGGTCGGTTGCTAGGTAAACTTTATCGACTTTTTTTGTTTCTTTTTTTAGCTCATCAATAACACTTTTTTTACCTTTTATAGTTTTATAATCTGGTTTAAAGTGGTTTTCAATATCAACACCTAAACCGTATTTCCCTTTAGTTGATAAGTCTCTAATATGGCCTTTACTGGACGATACAATATAATCTTTACCTAAATATTTACTGATTGATTTGACTTTTGTGGGTGATTCCACAATAACTAAATTTTTACCCATAATTCACTTCCTTTTTGACTAATATAACTTATACACTACTTTTAATTTTATGTCAAATACTTTTTATATTTCTTA
>CALVXV010000093.1 GCA_944371685.1 uncultured Bacilli bacterium
TTTAGAAAATTAATCCTTGAACATCACAAAAAAATATATTATAATATTAAAAGTCAAAAGCACAGAATAAGAGCAGTAGTAATTAACGGTTATTCAGAGAGAAAGTGGTTGGTGAAAACTTTTTAACCAAAATTATGAACTTACTTAGGAGCTTTTTATATGATAAGTATAAAACGGTATGCTCGTTATCGCATTAGAGGTAATAAGTATTATAAAATAAGGTGGTACCGCGTCAAGAACGCCCTTATGTCCATAATACTTTTTTACGTATTAAAGGAGGAAATCATGGAATATTTAATTACATTTTTATTTTGTTTTATCGTAGTTTATATGTGTTATAGCCTGGTTGTTATATACCGAAAAAAAGGCTTTCAAAAATTCAAAACCAGTAAACAATTAATGTATTTTGAAAAAGCCTACAAAATAAATAAAGATAAAATTAATTTAAAACATTTCGCCCAATCTTTAGCCTTAACCAATGCTTTTATTATTGCTGCCACATGTACAATCATCGAAATATTTGATAATCTGATATTAAAACTTATGGTTGGCTTTGTTATATTAGTTCCACTAATGCTTTTAATGTATAAAATACTTGGAACAATCTACAAAAAGAAAGAAGGAAAATAATATGTATGATTTTAAAAAAATAGAAAAATATTGGCAAAACTATTGGAATAAGCACCAAACATTTGCCGCTAAAAACGGAAGTAAAAAAGAAAAATATTATTTATTAGTTGAATTTCCATATCCATCAGGTGCTGGCCTACATGTTGGACATGCTAGAAGTTATACCGCTTTAGACACTGTAGCTAGACAAAAAAGAATGGAAGGCTATAACGTTTTATTCCCAATGGGTTGGGATGCTTTTGGCGCTCCAGCCGAACAATATGCCATTAAAAACCATATTCATCCAAAAGATGCCGTTAAAGCCAATATCCAAACCTTTAAACATCAAATTGAAGAATTAGGCATCTCATTTGATTGGAATAGAGAATTTGCTACAACTGATCCTGAATACTATAAATGGACTCAGTGGCAATTCTTACAGTTTTATAAACATGGTATGGCTTATAAAGCCAAGAAAAACATCAACTGGTGTCCAACTTGTAAAACCGGACTTTCTAATGAAGATTCCGCTGGCGGTGTCTGTGAAAGATGTGGCTCCAAAGTAGTTCAAAAAGAAAAAGAACAGTGGATGCTTAAAATGAGTGATTATGCTGAAGATTTAATTCAAGGATTAGAAAACACCCATTTTAGTAAAAGAGTTAAATTAGGTCAAATCAATTGGATTGGAAAATCAGAAGGTGCGGAAATTGATTTTGAAATTGCCAACGAAAATGAAAAAATCAAAGTATATACCACCAGACCTGATACTATTTATGGTGCTACCTTTATGGTCATCGCTCCAGAACACCCAATCCTTGAAAAATTAAAAAATAAAATAACCAACTTAGAAGAAGTAAAAAAATATAGGGAATATGCCAAAACCAAAACCGAATTTGAAAGAACTGAACTAGCTAAAGAAAAAACAGGTGTAAAAATAGAAGGTATCAAAGCCATTAATCCATTCACAAATAAAGAAATTCAAATTTGGACCTCAGACTATGTCATGATGAACTATGGTACAGGCGCTATTATGGCCGTTCCAGCTCATGATGATAGAGACTATGAATTTGCTACTAAATTTAATATTGACATAATTCCAGTAATTGAAGGAGATACCTTACCTTATACTGGCGAAGGAAAATATATAAATTCAGATATTTTAAATGGACTAACTAGTAAAGAAGAAGCCATAAAAATAATGATAAATGAAATAACCAAAAGAAAAATTGGTAATAGCAAAGTAAATTACCGCCTTCAAGATTGGATTTTCTCAAGACAAAGATTCTGGGGTGAACCAATTCCTCTAGTTTACTGTGAAAAATGTGGTTGGCAACCTGTTCCAGAAGAAGAACTTCCAGTTTTACTTCCAGATGTTGCAAACTATGAACCAACAGAAGATGGTGAAAGTCCACTTGCTAACATTGAAGATTGGGTAAATACTACTTGTCCAAAATGTGGTGGAAAAGCCAAAAGAGAAACCGATACCATGCCTAACTGGGCTGGCTCATCTTGGTATTTCTTAAGATACATGGATCCTCATAATGATAAAGAATTTGTCTCAAAAGAAGCTTTAAACTATTGGGGAAAAGTCGATTGGTATGATGGTGGTATGGAGCACACTGCTCGTCACTTACTATACGCTAGATTTTGGAATCAATTCTTATATAACATCGGTTTAGTTCCAAATAAAGAACCAATTGATATCAGGACATCACATGGTATGATACTTGGACCAGACGGTGAAAAAATGAGTAAATCAAAAGGTAACGTCATCAATCCTCACGACATGGTTGAAAAATATGGTGCCGATGCCCTAAGACTTTACGAAATGTTTATTGGTGACTATGAAAAAGATGCCGCTTGGAGTGATAACAGTTTAAAAGGTTGTAAAAGATTCTTAGATCGTGTATGGAAAATAGCCGATAAATTAAATGATAAAGAAGGTTATACCAAAGAATCATTAGTTCATAAAACCATTAAAAAAGTCACTAATGATATTAAATCCATGAAATTTAATACCGCTATATCCGCTCTTATGATTATGTTAAACGAATATGACGATATGGAAACTATAACTAAAGATGACTTAAGAACACTTCTTCATCTATTAAATCCATTCGCCCCACACATTACCGAAGAAATAAATAAAATAAACAACTTAGGTAAACCACTATGTGAATCAGCCTGGCCAACATTTGATGAAGAAAAAACAAAAGATGACTCTTATGAATTAGTTTTCCAAGTAAATGGTAAAGTAAGAGGCAAAGAAACTGTAAATGCCAATATCACTAAAGATGAAATGGAAAAACTTGCAAAAGAAAACAACAATGTTAAAAAGTTTATAGAAAACAAAACAATAGTTAAAATAATTACAATCCCTGGACGTTTGGTAAACATCGTTGTCAAATGATAAATCTAAATAAAAATATTACTAACCTGCACTTAAATCCATTAATTATTTTTAAACTAAAAAAATTAAAGTTTACCAAAATAGGGGACTTAGTAATGACATCTTATCCAGAACTATTTTATACTAAACTTTTTACTGATGAAGAACTAAATGATATTCAAAATAGTTTAACTAAAATAGGCATAGATTATATAAGTGAAATAAACCTTAGTAATATCTCTTATTTACAAAAAGACTTACTAAGCTTTAGCTTCAAAGAATACCAAAAAAAATTATATCAAAATCACCATAAAAAATATAATGAAAATAAAATAGAACCACTTAGATATTCTGATTGTATATATATTGTAAAATATCTATTATTCATGTATAAACAACTATATTCCAAAAAATTAGAACCAGATACCAAGGTTATATTAAATAATTTTCTAAACAAATATCCATATATGACTATTGCTGATTTTGTAGATATTCATCTAAATAATATAGATGATGAAATTATTATTTTAATTGGTGATATTTTAGGTTTACCTATAAATAGTAAACTTTCCTATAGTGAAATGATAGTTAGAGAAAATAAAATATTTAATCAAGAAAATGTTCAAAGTGAAAAAATAGATTTATATATCGAAAACTTCTCGTCAGAAGAAGCTATTCAAAACTTTATAAATAATTCTAAAGCAAAAACTTTTAGAAAAACTATAACTAATAACCATTGACGGTATTTTATAAATATGTTATAGTCATATTAATTGATGTGGACAAATAAAAAGTAGTTATTTAACTAGTAAAAAGAAAGTTAGTGGCCCGATGAAAACTAGCCAAGGTTAAATAATGAATTACACTATTTTGAGTCAAATCGGTCAGTCACCGTTATCAGATAAAGATGCATAGATACTATGAAATAAGTTAATAACAACAAAATAATTTACCAAACATAAAAATCAGAAAATGTGATATGTAT
>CALVXV010000094.1 GCA_944371685.1 uncultured Bacilli bacterium
CTTTTACATAAATCTTCTGGTTTAAATATTTTATTTAATTTTTTTTCAATTTGTAATGGTTCATCTTTTTCTTTGGCTAGGTTTAATCTTTTACTAACTCTTGATACATGAGTATCTACAGCGATGCATGGAACATTAAAGATATTACTTAAAACAACATTTGCAGTTTTTCTCCCTACTCCTGGTAGACTTTCTAAGTATTCTCTATTATTTGGCAGTTTACCATTATAGTCTTTATCTAATCTTTTAGCTATTTCAATTAAGTTTTGGGACTTTTTATGATACGTGCCGATTGGTCTTATGATATTTTGAATATCAGTTATATTAGCATTAGATAAGTCTTTTATACTTGGATATTGTTTAAATAATATATCTGTTACTGAGTTTACTCTTTTATCAGTGGTTTGAGCACTTAACATGGTTGCTAATAACAATTCATAAGCTTTCGTATAATTTAATTCGCATCTAGGGTTTGGAAATAGTTCATCTAAATAATTTTCAATCATTTTCGTTGAGCCAGTCATATTCAAACACTTCTTTCTTTGGTTTTTGTTTTTGCCTTTTTTCTCTTTCTTTTTTTATATCATTTTCTGTTTTGATTCCTTTTTTATGCCATTCTGATAATATTTTATCAATATATCTTAAGTTTGATACACCATTATATACAGCTTCTTTTAGGGCTAATTCAATTAGTTCTTCAGTATAATTACTATCTATCCAGGCTCCGATTATTTCATATTCCATTGGGCTTAATGTTCTTCCAAATTCTTTTTCAAATTTATCATAAATAGTTGTTTTAGGTGCTTCTTTTTTATCATTTATCATAGTCATAACCAGTTTTTTATACATTTCATCTAAATCTATATATTCTTCACATACTTTACCTGATTTTACGGCTATTTTTAATATATCTTTGTTAGTTAAATTGTCGATTAGTTTTAGCACATCTGGGAGTTTAATGTTTAAATCTTTAGATATTTTTTCTGGATCAAATTCACTTGAGCCCAAAAGATAAATTAAGACGATTAATTCTTTATCGGTTAATTTTAGTTTTTTATAATTTTGGAGTAAGGCCATAGGAACCATTATGTGTCCATTTTTTAAAAGTTCTAATATTTTTCCTGTCATAAAATCACCTTGTTATATATTATAACTTAATTATTTATTCATTTACAATATTGCAGAAGAAAAAAGTCCAAAATTTGGACTTATTCGATAGTATAAGGATTATTTTGAGAACCGTCTCCTCCAGTTATTTTGATGTCTGAGGTCAATGATAAAGTAGGTCTAATACCAGTTACACCAAATCCACTTCCATAATTAAAGTATCCATTTTGATTACCATAATAATTTATATTACCACTATGGGATAATGTCCACCACTTAGAATTTAGATACATCCAATTTGTAGTTTTACATGTATCTGTATTATTGCTATTTAATTTAATTGTTGTGCAATCATTTTTATTTGAGTTTGTTCTCAAATATTCTGAAATTGTTGGTATCGCAATCTTACCAGTCCAAATTGTATCATTTTCGTCACTTACTTGTTCAGCTAAGTCATTATTATCCTGTATTATAATGCCAATACCAAAATTACTATCTACTATTTGACTTTGCGCTTCAGAACTTAAGCTTTTAAAATAATCTCCATTTAAATAGGTATTTAGTGTGACCGGTTTAGACCAATCTGACGATCCATAAGAATCAAATGCCATCTCACCTATACTATTATTTTTCATTATCTTAATAGTGCCATCACATCCCACTGACATTATTCGCCATTCTGCATTTTCATTATTAAAAGTTATATAATTATTGGGGTTTGTTCCTGTAAAGAAATATCTACATTCATATGGATCTTTTTCTAACTGCGCATTTTCGATTATTTGTTCACCAGTTGTAGGCTCTTTTGTACATTCCGCATATAATTCATCAATTGCTCCTTGAACATTTGTACTTTCTAGTCCACTTGTCCCATTTTCATATGTGACATCTTTACTTGGAAACGTGACTGCTGCATAAACTACAAATCCGCATACTATTATTCCTATTACAAAACCGATTATATTTGTTTTGACATAATTTTTTTTCATATATACATCCTTTCCTACTTTATCTATAGTATATCATGTTTTTGTCGTATAGAATAGCGTTTTTAGATAAATATATTTTGGCTAGGTACAATTTTTATAGGTGGTATATATGAAATTTAAAAGAATTAAAGCTATTCGTGAAGATAATGATTTGACGCAAGCTGACATAGCAAATAAACTTGATATGAACAGAAGTGCTTATTCTTTATGGGAACTTGGTATTAATACTATTCCTTTAAATTATTTAGTTGAATTTTGTAATTTATTTGATTTGAGTATAGATTATGTATTAGAAATAACGAATGTAAAGAATTATACTTTAGTAAATAAAAATATTGATATTAAGGTTTTAGGTGAAAGATTAAGGTTTATTAGGAAGAAAGAAAAAAAGACGCAAGAGGATATTGCGAATTTATTAAATACAACACATTCTACTTGGAGTGCTTATGAGCATAGTAAAGTTTTAATTCCAACTATTTTTATTTGGAAGTTTGCGACTGAATATAACTGCTCTATTGATTGGCTGTGTGGAAGGACAAATTAAAAAATCTACTTTTGTGGTAGATTTTCTTTATATTCATCTATAATATAATCAGTTATCGAATCTTTATCATTATGTAGTTTGCCGATTAGGATTTTATCTTCGATATCTTTTAATATAGGTTTCAAAAATGCGCCAGCTTCTTTATTTAATATGTCACATATTTCCATTGGTGATAAAGCTATATCTAATCTACTTTTAATTGGAATTTTAGAATATTTTTCGTTTAATAATCTTTTATCAATATCTTTTAATTCGGCAGCCATTGTACATATGTAAAGCCCATAATTATAAAGTGTATGATTATCTAAAAGGTCTTTATCCTTGACTTCATTTATTTTTCTAATGCTTTCTTTTTCAATCGTGTTAAAATTATATTTATCTAAAGCATCTAATTGAGCCCATGTAACAATCATAGATGGTGTTATTTTGGCTTTTTTTAGATTTGGTATTTCCAAATGGTCAGTTAGTTTTAATTCAATTAAAAGTTCAATACCATAGGCTTTATTAGGACTGGCGAATATTAAATCCAATTCATCTTTTTTTCGATCTTTAGATATTTTCTTTAATAAGTATCCATATTTTTTTATGTATGTTTTTAATTTAGGTTCTATGGTAAAATTTAAAGTTGTAGCAAATCTTATGGCTCTTAAAATACGTAGTGCGTCGTCTTTTAAACTTATTTTGGGATTGCTGACAGTTCTTATTATTTTATTATCTAAGTCTTGTCTAGCGCCGATTAAGTCTATTTCTTTACCATTTTTATCAATACATAAAGTGTTTATAGTGAAATCCCTTCTTTTGATATCTTCTTCTAGTGTATCAACATATTCTATTTTTTCTGGCCTTCTATGGTCTTTATATTTGAATTCTTTTCTAAAGGTTGTTATTTCAAATTTAACTTTTTCAAAGACAATGGTGACAGAACCATATTCTGAATTGGTTGTTACAACTTCAGAAAATATTTGATGAAGTTCCATTGGTGTAGCGTCAGTACAGATATCAATATCAGTGAAGGTTCTTTTTAAATATAAATCTCTTGGATAACCGCCAACCATATATGCGGTATATCCATAACTACTTATTTTTTCTAATAATCTCAGTGCGGTTTCGTACATTAATTCATCTCCATGGTTATATTAAAAAAAGGCGTCAAAGCCCTAGTTTAATGCATCTTTTAATTTTGCGCCAGCTTTGATAGAAACAGCTGTTCTTGCAGGAATAGTTACAGCCTCACC
>CALVXV010000095.1 GCA_944371685.1 uncultured Bacilli bacterium
CTATCTGAAAATGCCATTTTAAAACCTCCTACATTAATATATGCGGGAGGTTTTGGATGGCTACTGCTCTCCTTTATTTTTGAATTTTAATTTTATTGGTGTGCCCGTAAAGTCAAAATTTTCTCTTATTTTATTTTCGATATACCTTTCATATGAAAAGTGGATTAGTCCTTTGCTATTTACTTGAATATTAAAAGTTGGTGGGCAAATAGCGCTTTGGGCAGAGAAATATATTTTTAGTCTTTTCCCTTTATATGAAGGTGGTAAATTTAAAGCATAGGCTTCACTAATAACATTGTTTAAGGCGCTTGTGGCAATTTTTTTATGTGCATTTTCATTTGCTTTGATAATTTCAGGCATTAATGTATGAATTCTTTTTTTAGTAAGTGCAGATAAGAATACGATTTTGGCATATGGGATAAAATTAAATTGATATTTTATTTCGTCTTTCCATGTTTTCATCGCTTTATCTTTATCTTCTACTGTATCCCATTTATTTACGGCAATAACGATAGCTTTACCCGCTTCAATAGCATAACCAGCAATGTGTTTATCGTGCTCAATTATTCCTTCTTCAGCATTTATTACTAACACACAAACATCTGACCTATCAATGGCTTTTAATGAACGAAGTAAACTATATTTTTCCACTGTTTCATATATTTTTCCACGTTTTCGCATTCCAGCAGTATCAATTACAACAAAGTCTTGTTCATGATATCTAAATGGTGTATCAATGGCATCTCTAGTGGTGCCAGCAATGGGACTGACTATTACTCTTTCTTCATTCAATAGAGCATTGACTAAACTACTTTTACCAACATTAGGCCGGCCAATTATAGAAAATTTTATAGTGTTTTCATCATATTCATCTGGAATTTCATTGAAGTTTTTGGTTATTTCTTCTAATAAGGTGGTTATGCCACGGTTGTGCTCAGCTGATATTTCGATATATGTATCAAAGGCTAAATCGTAAAAGTCATATTGATGTTCTTGATAAGCTTTAGAATCGGTTTTATTAATGGCTACAATAACTGGTTTGCCACTTTTCTTTAAGATATCTTTGACGGTATAATCGTTAGCGGTCAATCCTTCTTTTCCATCAACGACAAAAATGATGATATCGGCCTCATCAATAGCCAGTTCGGCTTGTCCTTTTATTTCGGTATTAAAGTTACCGGTTGCGATGTCGATTCCTCCAGTATCTATAAGGTGGAAACTATAATCTAAGTAGTTTACGGTTCCATAAAGTCTATCTCTGGTAACACCTGGATTATCATTAGTGATGGCTATTTTACTACCGACTAAACGATTAAATATTGTGGATTTTCCAACATTTGGTCTACCAACTAGAGCGACGATTTGTTTTCTCATATTTATCACCTACTTTTATGATTTTACTTTCTCTTTTTATTTTTTTTGCTTTTTTTCCATATATGATTTTACTATTTTCAAGTACTTTGCCTAGCTTTATAGTATTTATTTTTTCTTTGACTTCCAAATAAAATTTATAGTTTTTTTGATAGATTGTAAATTGGTTTAGGGCAGTTTTATCTAATGTAAATATATCATCTATTTCATATAAAAAAGAATCTTCAATAATTTCGATATTTAATTCTATTTGATTATTGAAGTAATCTAAATATTCGAGGTTTTCTTTTTGCATATCAATAATTAATCCATAGTTTTTATCTTGATATATGAAAACATTATAATAACCATTTAATTCAATAGTATGTTTTTTTAATATTTTAAATAAATTTTTTTCAATTTCATTATAATCATTTAAGTTATAATCTTTTAAATAGAAATTTCCTAAAATAATTAATATATTATCATCTATTATAAGTTTCATTTAATCACCTAAAATAGTGTATGAAACTTAGAAATTGATGTTATTAATTACATCATTCTTTCTATTTTTTTATGGACTTCTTCTTTGCCGTCTTTAGTTATGCTGGAAAAAGTTACAAATTCATCACCGACAACTAAATCTAAGTCATTTAAAATCATGTTACGTTGTTTTTGCCTAGCAGTAATTCCTATCTTATCTACTTTAGTAGCAACGATGGTTACTGGTATTTTATAGTATTTTAAAAAGTTATACATTAAAATGTCATCATTAGTTGGACGATGGCGAAAATCAATAAGTAAAAAAACACATCTTAAGTTTTTCCTATTTATTAAATAATCTTCAATCATTAAACCAAATTTTTTTCTTTTAGTTTTACTTACTTTAGCAAAACCATATCCAGGGGCATCTACTAAGTAAAATTCGCCATTTACGTTATAGAAATTAATAGTTTGGGTTTTACCTGGCCTACTGGAAGTTCGGGCAAAATTTTTTCTATTTATAATGGTATTTATAAAACTACTTTTCCCGACATTCGACCTTCCAACTAACATATATTCTGGTTTATTGTCGGTTGGATATTGACTTCTACGAATGGCCGAAACGGTTAGATCTACGGATTTAATTTTCATTTGAATCACCTTAACTATTCCATTAAAGTATAACAAAATTAATGTAAAAAGTAAAGATTGGGCCTGGAATTAGAATTTTCTAAGTGGTTTGAAAGTGAAATTTGTTGGTGTGCGATTTTTTTGATTTTATGAAAAAAATTGTTTTTTTTGAAGGAAATTTGATTTTGGCGTCGTATGTTTATATATGAAGGGGCTTAGAAAGGAGTTATATGAAAAAAATTTTATTAGTTGTATTTTTAGCTATTTTGACAGTTCCGGTTTATGGACTGGAAAATGGTAATATTAAATACAAATATTACCGTTTGAATCAGGTAACTGGACCTTTGGTATTTAAAGATGAAGTTAGTGAGGAGTTTCCACTAATAGATGAAGATAATCCAATTAAAACAGAATTAAGCGAATTATCTACCGAAAGGCCATTAGAAAAAGATGGCCGAGAGATTTTAGAGATTGAAGGATATCATTATTTAAAAATTCCGATGATTGATACACTTGAGATAATAGTGGGAAATAACTCGAGTATTTATAATATTAATATTTCTTCAAATAATGGGGATATTGAATTTAAAGATGACTGTGATGGAAGTTTAAATAGTAATGAAAGCGGAAGTTTTTCATTTGACTTAATTGATATTAATGATTTAATTATCAATTTTCAAGCAGGTGATGGAGATGATTTTCAGTTTTTAACATTTTATTTTAAATCTAATGGTGTTACTGTAAGTGAACTTAAGGCTTCAGTACGTCCAAGTGCGAAACATGCTATTAAAGGCGCACAAAGTATATTACAAGAAAAAAGGTTTGAAAGTGTTTATTTTACTAATGAACAAGATGATGAAAATTTAATTTATCAAGGAAAGGTTAAACTTTATCAATACTTTGATTATAAATATCAATCTTATAGACTCGAGAGGGAATATTATCCTGATTATTTAAGTGAGCCTTTTGAAGATTATGTTTACCGAGATGATAATGATTATATTATTGAACAGGTTAAAGATGATGATGTGCCGACTTCTATTTTAGGAAGTGTTAGTAATACATCAGATATTAAAGCTGTAGATAATAGTGGTGTTAAAAATTTAGTTAAGAAAATCGAAAATAAAAATCAATTTTTGGACAAAAAAATGCCTGAGGTTAAAGTAGATAATGATGTTCCTAATGTCACTACAGAAAAGCCAAAACAATACCAAAGTGTTTTAAAAATGGATACCAGTAAAACTATTTCTAATAAAGTTGATAATAGTAAAATGTATACTTATTTTATCTTAGTTATATTAGTAATTCTATTATTATTGATGTTAAAAGTTAGAAGTAGGCTAAAAAACAGCTATAGATGATAATTTTTATCATCTTTTTTTGATAAAAATGTGAAAATGT
>CALVXV010000096.1 GCA_944371685.1 uncultured Bacilli bacterium
ACAAAAATGACTGATAGAAGAATTGATAAGATATGCACCTTATTAAATAGTCGAATAAATAAATTAAAAAATATAATGCATAATCAATAGTTCCCATGTGGAACTTTTTATGATAAAATAAAAAACTAAACGGAGGAATAATAATGGAAAAATACATTTTAAGCCAAATGTCAGACAAAAATTTTTCAAAAGCCGTAGCTGCTATATATATCCAAACGGCATACAACCATGACCAATATCCTGGATATTTAAAATGGTTTTACACCGTAAACTTACCAAGAATCTTTAAAGGTAAAGGTGATATAATTTTCTATTTAGATGGACTAGAAGTAGTAAGCCTATCCACCTTAAAAAATTCTGATGAAAAGAAAATATGTACTTTACTTATAAATGAAGATTATAGAAAAAAAGGTTATAGTAAACAAATCCTAGAAGATTCATTTGAATACTTAGGGACAGAAACTCCGCTAATTACTATTCCCACTAAAAGACTGGATGAATTTAGTAAAATAATTGATGCATATCATTGGAAAGAAACTGATAGAACCGATGAATATTATAGTGAAGAAGTTATTTTTAATGCCCCTAAAGTCTTAAAAAAATAAGACTTTTTTTGTTATAAAAAATAATCCCAAGCATATACTTATTTGGGTGATAATATGGAATTTAAAGTAGGTGATTTAGTAACCCGAAATTCACATAATAATGACATTGTTTTTAAAATACTCAAAATAGAAGGTAATATATGTGAATTAAAAGGAATAAATGTTAGATTGCTTGTTGACAGTGACATCAACGACCTAAAAAAACATGAAGGTGGTGATATTGAAGGAGAGGAACCTTTTTTAGAAAGAATCCATAACGCTGAACAGTTAGATAGAAACGATTTTTTCTATTTGCCAGGTAAAATCCTACACATTGATAGTGATAAAGACTTTTTAAAAAGATGTTTAGATTATTATAAAGAAACAAATATTTGGGCCATGGGCATTCACGAAGAAGAAAAAAACATGCCCCTTCACATGAAACAGTGGTTAAATGAATATAAACCAAACATTGTTGTTATAACAGGTCACGATGCTTATTATAAAAGAAAAGGCGATACAAATAATATAGAAGCATATAAAAATAGCAAATACTTCTCACAGGCCATTAAACAAGCTAGAGAATACGAAAATAGTCATGAAAAATTAATAATCATATCTGGTGGGTGTTCATCTTATTATGAAGAACTAATTAGATCTGGCGCTAACTTCGCATCAAGCCCTAAACGCATCAACATTCATGCCCTAGATCCTGCAATTGTCGCCACCAAAATGAGTTTATCAGATATTAATAAAGACATCGATATTAAAGATATTTTAGACAAAACTAAATATGGTAAAGATGGTATGGGGGGAATCATTACGAAAGGAACTATGTATGTTGGTTATCCCCGCTAAACAACACTACAACATAAAAACAATTAAAGAAGCCATCCAACCACATCTAAATAAAACCGTCAAAATAAAATGTAATCTTGGCCGAAATAAATATGAAATATATGAAGCCAAAATAATCAAACTATATAATTGTGTTTTCCTAATTGAACTTACTGAAAATAAAATCATTAAATCATTTTCATATGCTGATATCATCACTAAAACCATTAAAATATATGAATAAACCAATATTCACTTGATTTTTAGATTAAAATATTGTATACTGAAAATGAAATCATGCTAGAAGGGAGAGGTTAGCTTGAAAATAACATCAGTCAACGTTCGCACAGTCGACAGTGAAAACCGTATGCGTGGTATCGTATCAGTAGTAGTAGATGACTGCTTCGCAATTCACGGAATTAGAATTATCGAGGGTGACAACGGCTTATTTGTGGCTATGCCAAGCCGTAAGAATAATGATGGCACATATCATGATGTCGCACATCCAATTACACCAGAGTGCCGTAAAATGTTTGAAGATGCAATTCTTGAAGAATATAAAAAAGTTAAAGAAGAAAAAGGCGAATAATTCGTCTTTTTGTTTTTTCAAAAATCATTTATATCTTAGTGCATCTTTTGACATATTCCTCATTCTAAAAGCATATAATCTTTTAGAAAGGGGAAATTATTGTGGACAAAATAGATAGTGTTATAACCTCATTAAATCATAGTATTACCATTAATGAAAGAAAAAACATCATTATAACTGGTGTTAAAAAAATAGAAAGTTTTGATGAAAACGAATTTTTTATGGAAACAAGTATGGGTAATTTAACTTTAAAAGGTGAAGGACTAGAAATTATTAAATTAGATACTTACCAAGGAAATGTTTCCATCAAAGGAAAGGTTGATAGTATTGCCTATACTGAAGATGGAAATAAAGAAAAAGATGGCGGATTATTAGGAAAATTGTTTAAATAATGCCCCTTAATCTTCAATTAATATCCCTCGCATTCTCCTTCGCCTTTGGAATCTTCTTTTCTTTATTGTTAGATATAAACCATAAAATAATCTATAATACTAAAAAACTCATTAAACTAATAGGAACAACTCTTGTAGTTTTTTTAAGCGTTATAATTTATTTTATTTTACTCTTAAAAATTAACAATGCCACATTTCATCCATACGAATTTATTATGATAATTTTAGGTTTCATCTTTGAAAATTTTATAAAATCCAAAATCATCAAATACTTTAAATTAAAACATACCCGTAAACATATTGTCTAAAAATAAAACCTTCATTGTAAAAGAAAGTAAAAAATGCTATACTTTTACTAGAAAGAAGGGTGATAAAATGGCTAAGAAAAAAGTACCAAAAAAAGCCAAAAGACGGCTCATTGTCTTTGGCCCTATAGCTGTTTTTATCATCTTTTATTGTGCCTTCACCTTAGTAACTACTACTATAGATTTATACAAATTAAAAAATGAAGAAACTGAATTAAGTGAAAAATTAAACACCCTAAAAACTGATGCTAGTGATCTAAAAACGGAAATAACAAAATTGCAAAATAAAGATTATGTAGCGAGATATGCTAGAGAAAATTACTTATATACCAAAAACGGGGAATATGTTATAAAAACTGAAGAAAAAACAAAAAAGGAAAAAACAAAAACACAAAAAGACGAAACTTATATTATTTATGCCTGCACTCTAGCTACTATTTTTATCATCCTATTTATAATTGTCATTCACCATCGCCGTAAAAAAAAGAAAAGTTCCAAATAAGGAACTTTTTATAGTTTAAAATCATCGACAATTTCATCATTTCTATCTTTACCATCAAAATATAATTTACTTTTAAATTTAAAAATTAAAGCAATTAAATTAGTCGGAAAAGACTTAACCAACTTATTATAATCTGTAATGATATCGTTATAATATTTTCTAAAAGCCACAATTTCCGCTTCAGATTCATTTAAAGCAATATCAATTTTCATAAATGATTCAACATTCTTAAGTTTTGGATATTCTGCTTTATACTTTTCAAACTCTTTTAGACCATCATATAACTTTCTATCCAAATCAAAATTACTTAATTTTCTAGAACGTAACTTCACAATTTGGCTCAATACATCATCTTCAGTTTTAGTATTACCCTTAATTACATCAATAGACTTATTTAATAAATCAAATCTCTTTCTTAAAACTGCATCAATATTTGCTTCAGCTTCATTAATTCTAATAATTAAAACTTGAAATTGATTAAAAGTATTTGAAACCCAAATAATAAGTAAACTAACTGCAATTAAGACAGATGTTAAAACAATAAATATGCCCATATCATCACCTTAAACACATTATAACAAATATCCTATTTCATTTCAATTATTTGGATAAAAT
>CALVXV010000097.1 GCA_944371685.1 uncultured Bacilli bacterium
AAAATTCTCTTTATTAGATATTTAGTGGTAAGAGTTTTTAGAATATGTATTGTAAACAAAAATATAAAATTATAATATAATCGTGTGTTTTAAAGAAATGGTATTGTGCTTTGAATATATATGAAATAGATTATATAAATTGTATAAAAATATAATGAATCACCCATTATTAAATTGAAGGGTGGTTTTAAATGAAAAAAACTATTATATTACTTTTTATTATTGGTGTTTTTTATATATTTATAAGTGATGCTTTGGCTAAGAAATTAACAATTCCTGATGATGCAATTAGAATCAGGATTATTCCTAATAGTAATTCGGCTTTTGATCAAGATATTAAGTTAAAAGTTAAGGATAAATTAGAAATTACAATGTATGATTTACTGAAAGATGCGAAAAGTTCTAAAGAAGCAGAGGAGATTATTAAAAATAATTTAGAACTTGTGGATAAGGATATTAAGAAAATACTTAGCGAAGAAAATTATGATAAAGATTATAAAATAAATTTTGGTCAGAATTATTTTCCTGAAAAAACTTATAAAGGAGTTAAATACGAGGAAGGTTATTATGAGTCTTTGCTTATTACTTTAGGTAAGGGAGAAGGGGATAATTGGTGGTGTGTGTTATTTCCTCCTTTATGTTTAATTGAAGGTGAGGAAAATACAGAGGTTGAATATAAGTCCATTGTTATGGAGATAATTGAAAAATACTTGTCCTAAGATTATAACTAGTGCCATAAAATTTTATAAGAGGTGAGGGATTTTCGTGCTACTAGTTTTTTTGATGGCAATTAGTTTGAGTATGGATGCTTTTTCTTTAGCGCTTGTTTATGGTACACTAGGTATGAGCAAAAAAAATAAAATACTTTTATCTTGTATTGTTGGCACATATCACTTTGTTATGCCTTTAATTGGTATGCTTTTTGGTGAGTTTATGTTGTCATTATTTCATTTTAATTATGATATTTTGGTGGCAATAATTTTATCGTTTATAGGAATTCAAATGATAGTAAATTCGTTTAAAAAAGATGAGGAAGTTTATGAGTTAAAGTTACCAGATTTGTTTTTGTTTGGACTTGCGGTGAGTATTGATAGTTTAACACTTGGCATAACTTTACCAAATTTTGATGTGAATAAGGTTTTAGCTCCAATTATGTTTGCACTATTTAGTGGCTTATTTACTTTTATTGGTTTATCTATAGGTAATAAAATCGAAAAAATATTAGGTAATGTGGCGACAATTATTGGTGGGATTATTTTAACATTAATTGGGATTATTTTTGCTCTTTAGGTGTTAATAAAATGTGACTTACTTGTAAAATTATGTGAATGTGCTAAAATAAATTGAAAGGTGATTTTTGTGGATAAGATTAAAGTTATAGGAAAGCAAACTTTAAGTGGAAAAATATATATAAGTGGTTCTAAAAATAGTGTGGTTTCATTACTTCCGGCAGCAATTTTATCTGATGAGTGTGTGATAGAGAAGGTTCCACATATTTCAGATGTAGATAATTTAGAGGAGATTTTAAGATTTTTAAATGTTAAGTTTTCTTTAGAAAGTGGTGTTATTCATATTGATAGCACGCAAATGGTTAATAAATCAATTACAGAAGAATATTCGACGAAACTTAGAGCATCTTATTATTTTATGGGAGCTTTACTTGGCCGATTTAAAAGGGTTGAGATTAGTTTGCCTGGTGGGTGTAATATAGGTGCACGCTCTTTTGATTTTCATTTGAAGGGTTTTGAAAAATTAGGGGCTAAGGTGATGGTTAAAGACAATTTGTATATAATTGAAGCTGATAAATTAGAAGGGGCAGTTATTGATTTACCTTTTCCTAGTGTTGGGGCAACAGTTAATATAATATTAGCAGCAGTATTAGCTAGTGGTAAGACGATAATTAATAATGCGGCTAGTGAACCAGAGATTGGAAATTTAATCCAATTTTTAAATAGTATGGGCGCTAAAATAAAGGGTGTTAATACTAATAAATTAGAGATTATAGGTGTTTCACAGCTACATGGTGGTAAAGTTAGGGTTATTCCAGATAGAATAGAGGCCGGAACTTATATTTTAGCTGGGGTGATGAATGGAAATAATTTAGAAATTTGTGATGTGATGCCTGAACATTTAACCAGTTTTTTTGAAGTGCTTGATAAGATGGGAGCAAGATATAAAATAGATGGTGATAAGGTTATTACCAATAAGAGTTTACATTTAAAACCGGTTAATATTGAGACAGCTGTTTATCCTGGGTTTGCTACTGATTTGCAACAACCAATTACAACTTTGCTTTTACAAGCTGAGGGTGTGAGTGTACTTAGAGAGACTATATATGAAAATAGATTTCAAAATACAAAGTATTTAAATGAAATGGGAGCAAATATTGAGGTTTTAGGTGATACGATTAAAGTTTATGGCCCTACTTCTTTGCGGGGGAAGCTGGTTAGAACTAGTGATTTAAGAGCTGGTGCAGCTTTGGTTTTAGCTGCTTTATCAGCAGAAGGAGAGACAACAATTACAGATATTAAGCATTTGCTTAGAGGTTATAGTGATTTGATTAAGAAATTAACTAATGTTGGAGCTAAAATATGGCTAATAGATGAATAATTAGATTTTATAATTAATATATTTAGGTAGAGTTATGTCTACTTTTTTTTGGGGGTTTTTATGAAAAAAATATTAATTATAGGTTTAGTTTTTCTTTCAGTTTTTTTGATTTATTTGGCTAATATGGATAAAAAAGTTTATTATGTGGCTTTGGGTGATTCTTTGGAAAGAGTGTATGTTGATGATGAGGTTTATGGATATTCTCATTATATTAAGAAATATTTGAAGGATGAAGGGTTGCTTGAGAGATATTCTGATGATTTTGCACAGGTTGATACGAGAATAACCGATATTATTAAAGATATAAATAATAATAAGAAGATAAAGACTAATAAGGGTAGTTTTAGTTTAAAGAATGCTTTAATTAAAGCAGATTTAATTACGGTAAATATTAGTTTTAAAGATGTATATAATAAGCTTAATAAGAAAAATGTGGTGTATAACGAGGTGTATGATTATATTGATGATTTAGCTTATGATTTGGAGAGTTTATTTAAGTTAATGAGGGAATATTGTAAAGAGGATATAGTAATGATAGGTCCTTATAATCCATTTATTGATGAGACTGATAAGTTAGATGTTTATGAATATTTTAATGAGAAGTATAAGAATGTTAGTAGAGATTATGATATTATTTATGTTGATTTGAGTGATATTGATGAGATGAATGGTTATACTTATGAGGTGCTGGCTAATAGAGTAATAGATAAAATGAGTAAAAGTTTATTTGAGACTTGATTTTTGAATAGATGTTTGTTAGAATATATTTGCATTAAATTTCTATGACTTGTTTTAGTCATGGCGGAAGGAGAAGATAGTATGAAAAAAGGAATCCATCCAGAATACATGGACACTAAGGTAACATGTGCTTGTGGTAACACATTTACAGTAAGATCAAACAAACCAGAATTAGAGGTTGAAGTTTGTGATAAATGTCATCCATTTTTTACTGGAAAACAAGGAACAGTTAAAAAAGCTGGTCAAGTTGAAAAATTCAATAAAAAATATGGATTTACTACAGAAACTAAGTAATTGGTTTCTTTTTTTGTAAAGTGTCAAGCAAAAAAAACAGCAATTGATTTAGTGAAAATATTACTTTTTTTGTGATATCTTGATATTGGATAGAATAGGAGAGATATTCATGAAAGAGAAAATAAAGAAAATTATTAAAGGA
>CALVXV010000098.1 GCA_944371685.1 uncultured Bacilli bacterium
TATGAAATTTAATATTTACCATTTTGATAGTAAATTGATATTATTTTTTAATAATTCATTCTCAATTTTATAAAAATTGGACAAATCCTTATAAATATTGGCATTTATCATATTTTTCAAAAACGACTGTGAATAGTAACGATTTGTATTGTAAAAAAATGTAAATTATTGCCGATAAAAGGTAAATGTGCTATTATTATATTAGAATTGTTAAAAGGAGGCGAGATTTATGGAAGAATATTTACCTGATATTTATCAGAAAAGTATTTATACGATAGATTATTCTAAACTACTTAGTAGAGGAATAAAGTGTTTACTATTTGATTTAGATAATACAATTGTTCCTCCTTTTAGTGCGGAACCTCCTAAAAAAGCTAAGGATTTATTTATTGGTTTAAAGCAGAAAGGTTTTAAGGTGATTATTTTTACTAATAGTCCACAAATAAGACTTAGGGGTTTTAAAAATTATTTTGGGGTTGATGGTGTTTCTAGTGCTCATAAACCACACACTAAGAAACTAAAGAAGTTACTTCAAGATTATGGATATCAGGTGACAGAGGTAGCAATTATTGGGGATCAATTAATGACCGATATAAAAGTTGGAAATAAAGTGGGAATTACGACGGTGTTAGTTAATCCAGTTAGTGATAGTGATTTTATTTTAACTAAGATTCACCGTTTTAAAGAACGCAAGAAGATGAAGAAATTAAGAGATAATGATTTATTTTGGCGAGGAAGATATTATGACTAAATGTATTGGCTGTGGTGTTTTATTACAAAGTGATTGTCCAAGTGATGAAGGGTATACTAGAAATTTAGATAATAAATTATGTGAAAGATGTTTTAATATTAAGCATTATAATAAGTATTTAAAAGTGGAGAATAAGGATTATAGTGGTGTTATATCTTCGATTGACGCTAAAGGAGATTTAATTTTATTAGTAACGGATTTTTTAAATTTATATAATTTAGATTTAGGGTTAAAAAGTCCAGTTATTTTAGTTTTGACTAAAACTGATTTATTACCAAGAAGTGTAAATAAAGAGCATTTACTTAGTAAACTTGATTTGAATGTTATTGATAAAGTGATGGTTTCTAGTAAGAATAATTATAATTTAGATTTACTTTATAATATGATTATGAAGTATAAAAAGAGTAATAATGTTTATGTTATTGGTTATACTAATGCAGGTAAGAGTACTTTAGTTAATAAGTTTTTAAAAAACTATGGTTCTTCTTATGGAGAGATTACGGTTAGTAATTTGCCATCAACTACTTTGGATTTAATTGAAAATAGAGTTAATGATGAACTTATTTTAATTGATACTCCAGGTCTTTTAGATAGTGGAAGTATGGTTTTGTTATCTTCTTTTGATGTTTTGAAGAAAATAACTCCCAAAAAAGAAATTAGACCGATTAGTTTTCAGATTAAAGGTTTTCAGTCTTTATTAATTGAGGATTTTTTTAGGCTTGATTTAGAAAATACTAATATTATTTGTTATATGTCTAATAATTTAAATTATAGAAGGGCTTATAGTAAAAAAGATAGTTTACTTACTTCTTATGAACTTTTGATTGGTAAAAATAAGGATTTAGTAATTAAAGGTTTGGGTTTTATTACTTTTAAAAAAGAATGTAAGGTTACTTTATGGCTTTTGGATGGGGTTAGTTATTTAATCAGAGATTCAATTATTTGATTTTCTCTGATTTTATTTTGTAATTTATTGTTAAAATGGAATAAAAAATGATTTTGTTTTTCTGGTTCTTTGTGGTAGAATTAAAATAGGGTGATGAATATGCTAGGAACAATAATTGGAATTGAAGAAGATGTTGTTTTACTTAAGTTAGCTATTAATTTAACTGAATTTCAAAATTTGATTAATTTACATGTGGTTATGGAAGATAAAGACCAGATGTTGGTTGGTGAGATTATTGATATTAAAGATGGAATTGCATATATTAATTTGATTGGTCAAATTAATGGTAATGAATTTGTGTTTGGAGTGATGCGTAAGCCATCTTTTTCAGCGGTTGTTAAGTTGATTTCAAAGGAAAAAATACCAATGATTATTAGTGTACCTGAATATAAGGAAAGGGAAGATGTTTATATTGGTGAGAGCCCTATATATCCAGGAGTTAAAATTGGTTTTGAGATTAATCCGTTTTTTTCAAATCATTTTGCTATTTTTGGTTCTACTGGTAGTGGTAAATCTTGGGGTGTAGCAAAATTAATTCAAAGTATTTTTGAAAAGAAAAGTACAGTTGCTTATAGGGCTAGTATATTTATTTTTGATGCATATGGCGAATATCATAATGCGTTTAGGACGATTAGTCAGAAGGTACCGGAGATTAGTTTTAAAGCATATACGACTAATGTGAAGATGGTAAATGATGCGGAGATTTTGAAAATTCCTTTGTGGTTACTTACAGCAGATGATATAGCTTTACTTTTGAATGCGGATTCAATTACGCAAATTCCAATTATTGAGAAAGCACTTAAGTTAGTTGGACTTTTTGTTAGAGATGAAAAAGAGGTTATTAAGCAAAAGAATGATATTATTGCGAGAGCTATTTTAGATATTTTATCTAGTGGTAAAAATTCAGCACAAATTCGTGACCAAATATTTTCTGTATTGACATCTTATCATACTAAGGATTTGAATTTGGAAACACAGATATATCAGCCTGGTTATGTTAGAAGTTTAAAACAATGCTTGATTATTGATGCTTCTGGTAAACTTAGAGAGATGGAATTACTTACTAATTTTATGCAGTCATTTTTGGATGATAGTATTGAATTATCTTTGCCTGATGGTTCATTTAAATATGGCCTTGAAGATTTGATGATGGCACTTGATTTTGCTTTGCTTTCAGAAGGTGTATTTAATAGTAGTAGAGTGTATGATGAGAATAATGTTTTAAGAGTGCGTTTGCACACTTTACTTAATGGTGATTATGCGAGATATTTTGAGTGTGATAGGTATGTAAGTAGAGATGAATATATTAAAGAGTTACTTATGACTCCTAATGGTAGAAAAGCGCAGATTATTAATTTTAATATTAACTATGTAGATGATAGGTTTGCAAAAACGATTACTAAAATTTATTCTAAATTATTATTTGATTATGCGAAGAATTTAGAGCAAAGGGCAACACTTCCTTTTCATATTGTACTTGAAGAAGCTCATAGATATGTTCAAAATGATAATGACGTAGATGTAATTGGTTATAATATTTTTGATAGAATTACTAAAGAAGGACGTAAATATGGAGTTCTTTTGGGGCTTATTTCGCAAAGACCGTCTGATTTATCAGAAACATCTATTTCACAATGTAGTAACTTTTTGATATTTAAGATGCTTCATCCTCGAGATATTCAATATATTAGGGATATGGTGCCAAATATTACGAATGAGATTGTTAAAAGACTTAGAACTTTGCAACCGGGAACTTGTATTGGATTTGGCAATGCATTTCATGTACCAGTATTAATTAAAATGGATAAGCCTAATCCAACGCCATCTAGTAGTAGCTGTGATATTTCAGCTAATTGGTTTATTGATAGATAACAAACAAGTGATTTATCGAAAATATTACTTGTTTTTTTTTTTTTTTTTTTTTTTTTTTTTTTTTTTTGT
>CALVXV010000099.1 GCA_944371685.1 uncultured Bacilli bacterium
AAAAATTACAAAACATTATAAAAAGTATTAGTAAAGCAAAATTACCAATACTTTTATTTTTTACAAAGTGTTTTACCATTTTTAAATAATTTTTCAGGATATACTCCTTCTTTAATATAATCATCAATCGCCTCTACTAACTCCCTTTTATCTTCTTTATAAGTAACACCATACCATTTAGAACTGGTACCTTTAACATCAAAAGAAATATTACCTTTATTAATTTCGTTATTAATAATATCCGGGACCAAATATTCACTATCCAATTTACTAATATTATTCTCTAAAAAAGTCGAAAAATTATTCACTATAATATCTTTCATCTTTGCTGTAAAACCAAACAAATTAACTGTTACTAAGGTATCATTTGCTGTTACAAATGGCTGACTACCATCTAAAGGTTTTGCAACCACATAACCATCATGCGCCTCAATCTTACTTTCCGTAATACCTGTTAAAAAACCGTTTTCACTACTAGCTATTCCTCTTTTAACACTACCATTTTTAGACAAAGTATTACCAACTTCATAACACAAAGCCAAACCTCTATCTTCATCAAAATTATTTTTCACATAATCAAAAAGCACCTTATATGCATCCACGCCATAAAAATCATCCGCATTAATAACAACAAAATTACCATCAATTTTATCACGCGCACTATAAATAGCTGCCCCAGTACCCCAAGGTTTAATTCTATTCTCTGGACATTCATAACCTAATGGTAAATCATTTAACTCTTGAAAAACATACTCAACATTAATCTTATCTTCTACTCTTTTACCAATAGTCTCACGAAAATCATCATAAAAATCCTTACGTATAATAAATACTACCTTATTAAAACCAGCCCGAATAGCATCATAAACAGAGTAATCAATAATAAACTCTCCATTTGGTCCAACCGGTTCCATTTGCTTCAAACCGCCAAATCTACTACCCATTCCAGCTGCCATAACTACTAATGTATAATCCATTATAAAACCTCCTATTGATTATTTTTATTAAGTGCATTATAAGTAATTGCAAAAACCGCAATTCCTATCAAAACAAATGCTAACCACATAAATGGATTATTATGGTTATCCTCAATCCATCCTTTAAATGGTTCCACAAACTCATTAATTGATTCAATAATATCAAGCATCATTAAAATCACACCTTTCTAATACTTTTATGACCTTTCATAATTTTCTTTATCCCATATGGATGACTAAATGCAATAGATAACACACTATCACCTAGTGCCACTACTACACCTTCACCATAAATATCATGAATTACATGATCACCAACACAATACTCAGCTGTCTCATCAATCATCTCATCACGATTAAACACATTAACTTCTTTAACATCTTTATCTAAATACTCATCACTAATCTCTGAAATAAATCTACTAGGTGGATTACAATTAGTATTCCCATAAAGCATTCGCCTCTCAGCATTCACTAAAGTAAGTGTCTTTCTAGCCCTAGTAACTGCCACATAACAAAGACGTCTTTCCTCCTCTATCTCATCAGAACTATTAAAAGAATTTATATGTGGAAACAATCCTTCTTCCAAACCAATAATAAATACATGATCAAACTCTAATCCTTTAGCCGAATGAATCGTCATCAAAGTCACTACATCATTATTATTCTTGTGCTCCTCAATATCCGAAACTAAACTTATTTCAAGTAAAAACTCCTCTAAAGAAATAACTCCATTATTTTCTTCAAAATTCTTCGTTATAGACTTAAACTCCTCCAAGTTTTCCAGTCTAACCTCAGATTCCAAAGTTTTAGCACTTTCCAGTTCTTTCCTCATTCCCGATTCTACTAATATCATTTCAACAAGTTCGGTTAAAGAAATATTTTCACTTTCTTTTTCAATTTTTTCAATCAGTTTTTTAAATTCAAGCTCCTTGCCACTGTCAATAGCTTCATATAAAGAAACCCCTTTATCCACAGCTTTAGTCGCTAAATTTTCTATAGTCTTAGGCCCAATTTGTCTTTTAGGAACATTGATAATTCTCATCAAACTAACATCGTCATTATGATTATAAATAAGTTTTAAATAACTAATTAAATCTTTAATTTCTTTTCTATTGTAAAAATAAAAACTACCAACTACCTTATAAGGAATATTCTCACGCAACAATGCCTCCTCCATATTACGTGATTGTGCATTAGTCCTATATAAAACTGCAATAGATGACTTAGGCTCACCATTTATAATTAACCTTTTAATCTCCTCCATCACATAATTAGCTTCATCTTTCTCATCATAAGCTCTATGGTAACGAATCTTAGGCCCATCGTCATTCTTAGTCCACAAATTCTTTTCTTTTCTTTGTTTATTATGCTTAATTATATCATTAGCCACATTCAAAATATTTCCAGTTGAACGATAATTTTCTTCTAAAGGCACCACCTTCGCATCTGGATAGTCCTTCTCAAAATTTAAAATATTTCTAAAATTAGCACCTCTAAAACCATATATAGACTGATCTAAATCACCAACCACACATATATTTTTATATTTCTTACTAAGCATTTTAATTAAAATATATTGTGCTTCATTAGTATCCTGATACTCATCAACCAAAATATACTTAAACCTATTTTGATACTCCTCTAAAACATCTGGATACTCTTTAAATAATTTAATTGGAAGTAAAAGCAAATCATCAAAATCCATTGAATTATTTTTAATAACCTTCTTCTCATACCTTTTAAAAACTTCTAGCACAATTTCTTCATACTCAGAATTTACAAATCTACTATAATAATTAGAATCCATCAGTTCATTCTTCGCACTACTGATTTTATTCCTAATTGCTCTAGGATTATAAAGCTTTGGATCCAAATTCATATCTTTTAAAATTTTTTTAATAATTGTTAAACTATCATCACTATCTAAAATTGTAAAATTCTTATCAAACCCAAGTTTTTCATAATTCTCTCTAATTAAAAGCAATCCCAAAGAGTGAAATGTCGATATCTGCATACGATACGCATCACTACCAAGCATCTTAAATGCCCTCTCTTTCATCTCTTTAGCCGCTTTATTCGTAAAAGTTATTGCGAGTATATTATAAGGGTTAATACCTTTTTCATTAACTAAATAAGCCAATTTCGTAGTAAGTACTCTCGTTTTACCACTTCCAGCACCTGCCAAAACAAGTATTGGACCACCTGGCCATTCAACCGCTTCTTTTTGTTTATCATTTAATGTACTTAAGTCCATTTACTATTCACCAATACTATTGTACCAAATCGCTGACGCGAAGTCCAGCAACTCAAATATATAAAGTATTAAATAAAATATATAAAAAGAACGTGATTTATGGTAGAATATCTACCATTAACTCCGCCAAGAGATTTAATCACGTTCGATTTATAATATATCATAAAAAAGTGATTTTTAAAACCTCTTTGGTGAAAGTTAATAAATTTTCTTTCAGATTGGAGGTTTTTATA
>CALVXV010000100.1 GCA_944371685.1 uncultured Bacilli bacterium
ATCGTAATATTACCTATCATAGCTACTTTAAAACAACCTCATCCGCATATAAAGATAAATAATTATCTTCCAAAATTAACTTGCCATCATCAATTTTAAAGACCGATGTCTTAGGAATATCCACATCATCAGCTTTAAAAGAAATCTCATCTCTCGTATAATATAATTTATCACCTTTAATCTCATATGTTCCACTAGACTTTTCTATTTCTTTTCTTGAAACATATCTCCAATCATCAGTCGGTGTTAGGTATTCTACCATCACATCAGCCGTAAAATTTCTATTATCATCATAACTATCAGTAAATGACATTCTAAGCATAGGTGTAAACTCTTTATCAGGTGACAAAGTAAAGGCTTCGCCCATTGAATGAATACTAAGCATACCACCTAATTTTTTAGAATAATCTTCTGCTTTTTTCAAAAAACAATAATTACCATATCTTATATCATAGCTAATCGTATTATATAAAATATTATTTTTAACATCATAATTAATAACTGTAAAATCATTTTTCTTATCATAATAATAAACCATATCATTACAATCTATTTTATCTAAAGTACTTAAATAATCATTAACCTCATTTTTTAATACATTATTTCCTCTAAGATTTTTATATGAATAACTATAATCATTTTTCTTGTCCATAAATGATAACCTAGGAACCCCTAATTTAACTGTCTGCTTTCCATCAGATAAATTATAAATATAACTTTTCATAGTAAAACCTAATGGTATTAACCTAAAAACAATATATAAAACAAATAAAATAATAAAGATAATAAAAACTTTCTTCTTCATAAAATCTCCCCAATATTAATCTAAACTATATACCACATTCAAATCATCATCAACCGTAACCTTAACCTTTTTAGTTACCGTTTTAACCTTGCCATCATTTTGATAAAACTCAAAATTAATTTCTAGCGTTTCAGTTCCCTTCTTTTTAGGAATTATATTAACCTCAAACACCAAATTCACACCATCTACTGACTTATCTTTTAAAACTAATTTTGCTATATCAGAATCGACATCACTAGGTCCATAATAACTATCACTAAATTCATTTTTTACATTCAAATTAAAATGTGTATACTTATTCTCTACCCTATATTTAATATTATTATAATCCATAATAGACAAAAGACTATCAATATCCGTATTATATTTAGAATCATCTAATAAATCCTTAACCGAAAACTTATCTTCCCCATTTACTAAAACATAAAAATCATCATTATCTAAACACTTAAAATAATACTTATAAATCTCATCTTCATAAAATAAATTATTATCACCGCACTCATCACGATATTCAAATGTCATTTCAGGGTTATTTATTTTACTATATTCTTCATAATTTTTATCATATAAACTATTTCTATATACAATAATACCCATAAATAAAACTATAACAATTACTATAAACAAAATTATTTTTATATAAGATTTCTTACTAATTTTATTTTTCTCAAGTAAAAATATATTATGAATTAATGCTTTTACCGATTTAATCTTAAAAAGTAAATAAACTATAACTGCTCCAGATAAATTTAAAATTAAATCATCAATATCAAACCTTCCAGAGCCAGTTACCAATTGTAAAAACTCAATTCCAAGTATCATAAATATCAAAGTCATAACAAACCAGCTAAACTTATTTTGCCTCTTAAATAAAAGTGGTAAAAATAAAGCCATCGGCATAAATGCACAAATATTTCCAAATAAATTAAGCATAATCTGACTAGTCGAATACACACTATCAAACTTTAAAGCAAACGTCATTATAGTCTTAAATGGCACTAAATTAATTCTATCTTGTATATTATCAAACCCACTAAAATTAAATCCATTTCGAAGCCATAAACTATCAAATAAAGTGAGTGTAATTAAAAGTATTAAATAAAGAGCAAAAAAGATATACAAATTAACCTTCATAGGTTTATTATTATCTAAATATTTTGAAAGCAAAACACCTCCAAAATACATAAATAAAGAAGCTACACCTAACATTACTAAACGCATCATTTCAGTTATTTCAAATTTGTACCCCAAAACAAAATAACCCAAAAGAACTATTCCTGAAATTACATATAAAAATATACTTAAAACAAAATTTATCATTTTATTCATATCCTGCCACCTTAAGCCTTATTTTTAATAATAAAATTCTTAACAATAACATCTTTATCTCTATTTTTCAAATATATATATCCAAAAATATTAAAAGTAATTGCCCCAATAAAATTAACAATTAAATCTTTCATCGTATCATTAAGCCCAATATCTAAATAACCATCTAACCTAGTAAGTTCCTTACCATTTTTATCATACAAAATCGTATAATCAATATCTGATACCGTTATTACATTATTATCATATTTAGGATCTAAACTAACCGTATAAATATCATTTATATACTCATCCTTTTGCATATCAAAATGTACTGTCTTATCCATGCCGTATTCAAAAAATTCCCAAGCAACACCAATTGTCATTGAAAAACAAAAAGAAAATAAACATAAAAAGATTGGCGAAAGTTCAATACTACTTAAATGCTTATTTAAAATATCAAATAATGAAAAACCAATAGCTGCCATTAAAAAGCCATTCAAAGTGTGTAACATCGTATCCCAAAAAGGAATAATACCATAAAAATTATTAATCTCCCCTAATATCTCGGCAGAAAATACAAAAACCATAATAATAATCTCAATCGTATTCGGTAAATCTACTTTAAACTTGTGTTCAATAATAAACGGTAGTAAAAGTAAAACCAAGGACAAAAAGCAAAGTGCCGCATTTTCATATTCACCCTTTAAAAGCTGTAAAACTAAACATAAAATAATAAGTCCCCGAAGTAAAAAATAAAGTGTAAACTTAAATTTGTTATCCTTATATTCCCTTTTTACCATCTTATAAAACTCTTTTCTCATAACTACCACCTTTACTAACATTCCTTTTCTACCAACAGTATATCATGAATTCATCACTTTCCAATCACAAAAATATATCTATTTAAATTAATCTTTACTATTGTCATTACACATTTGCCATAAAGTTAAAAATATGATAAAATGTATATAGATGAAGGAAACTTCATAAAATAAAAAAGGAACATTCAATACTTCTATGTTGGATGTTGCCACATATTTGTGTCATCACCTAATCACAGATGTGTTAGGTGATTTTCTTTTACATTAAAGTTATCAATAATAACGATAATAAAAAGAAGATGATAATGAGTAAGCTTAAGATTAAAAAATCTTTCTTGTTCATCATATCGCCTCCTTTCTCAAAAAGAAAAGCGGCAATCACCCAACTATTGAACATTCCTTACACATAAGTATAACGAATAGTTATATAAATTACAATACTTTACCAGGATAAAAACATGAAAAAAACATAGAATGGTCAAAAAAGCAAATAAATATAAGCTTATTGGCCATTTTTAAATAT
>CALVXV010000101.1 GCA_944371685.1 uncultured Bacilli bacterium
TCATAATAAAAAAGACCATTTAGTCTTTTAAGAATTTTGAACATAATTTAATTTGATGGCAAGTGTAGCAGAAAGATTATCTGGTTGCGTGGTAACAGAATCACTATAAGCGACAGTGACTTCAAATGTTTGTGACTCTTTAGATTTTAATAAATCATTTTGATTAATACCATTTGTTGAAAAAACAATAGCAGGATTTGAGGAGTCAGTCATTTCAATACTTCCTACTTTAGCATCGACAGAACCATTATTAGTTACTGTTACTTCATAGGTCATACTATCTCCTGGACTTTCAAGAGTTGTTTTAAACGTAGCTGAAGTACCTGAGATAACTGGTTCAATTTCTTTTTTTGCATTACCAACAACAGATTTAACTGTAACACTAGTTATTTTTATATCCCAACTACTAGTAATAGTTGATGTGCCTGTTATGTTTAACTGTGATGTAAAAGCAGCATAGCCAATAGCTAAGATACATATAATAGCTATTACAAATATTGTAATCATATATTTCTTTTTCATAGTGTTCACCCTATTATGATTATATCACAACAGGGTGAAAATGCCAAAATATTTTTTGACATTTTATTTTAGAAGTAATATGTTCTTTATAGTAGGATGATAATGATTTTTCTAATGTTTTAATTATAAAAAAGTCCTACTCAGTAGAACTTTCTTCACTCATAGAGGCGACTTCTATTTTTTTACCATTATGAATTAGAGTTAAGCTACCAGATGTTTGATAACTTAAATCTTTTTTGTATTCAATTTTAAAGTTATAAATATATGCATTATCATCAGTGCTATCTCCGTATTTATAGCTTTCATTTTTTACTTTGGTGACAGTGACGTTGGTGACTTCTGGAAGTTCTTGGTTACGTTCACCATAAACATCACTTTCAACTGATTTATACATGGAATCCATAGCATATTTTTCAAAGTCTGTTTTATAATCTGAATAGACGAATTGCGCACCACCGACATCATTTTTACTGATTTTGTTATCTAAGTTGAAAAAATCGGCGATAAACATTTGAGCAACTAAATCAGCATATTTTTCTTCATCTACTTCATCGGTATTTAATGTTTTTTCTAATTCTTTGAATAATTTTTTATAATAAGCGGTCGCATTTTCTTTTAAAGAATATCCATATGCATCAATAGCGGCAACTTCTTTTACTTCTTTAACATTTTCTTTTTTACTAGTAAATTTTTGTATAGCTAAGACGGTACCCGTGATGATTAGCGCCAGTAAGATGATGACAATGACAATTCTTTTGACGTTTAATTTGCGTTTCTTTTTCATTTTTGCCCTCCTTTTATTACTTCATCTGATTCTTTAGTCTTTTTAATTAAATCATGGACAATTATGTCATTGGATACAGCAATTTCTTTTTCAGCTTGATTAGTATATTTTGAAATATAGTCTTTACTAATGACAGATTCTTTGTCAAAGACTATGGCTTCACCATTTTGACTATCATAATACATTTTATCTGTTATCCAATTGCCATTAGGAAATACAACAAAGTGTTCATCAGTACTGAATACATCGTGGCCTAAAGCATATTTGTCATAAATGCCAAGCATGTTACCTAAAGTTGGTAAAACGTCATACATACCGGTAACGGTTGTAACTTCTGTATTGATTTTTTTTCTTAATTTTTCATCTTTAGTCCAAATAATAAATGGTACTTTACGATTTAATTCATAGTCATATTTGGTAAATTCTTTATATTCTGGATCACTGGATGATCTTTTTGAATCTGTTTCTGGATCATAATTATAATAATATTCATATTCTGACTTTTTGACTTTGGCATCATGGTCTCCGTAGATGACAAGCACGGTATCTTCTAACAATCCGGCTTTATCAAGTTCATCGACAAATTCACCAATAGCTTCGTCAGCATAATGAGCAGTGGTAAAGTATTTACCTAAAGTGGTATTTTTTAAATAATCGTTTACAACTTCTACTTGTTCACCAGTAGCTTCATCGGTTTTGGTATAATGATAGGTTAAATCTAAATCAGTTGTATCTTCTAAGCCTTCAAATGGTGTGTGGTTAGTAAGCATGATTAGAGTGCCATAATATTTATCATGTTTTTCATTTATCTTTTTTATTTTTTGAACTGATTGTTTAAAGAATGATTTATCTGATAGACCTAGTCCAATTACTTCATCAATGTTATAATCTTTATCATAGCAGTAAAAACGGTCATAACCTAGTTGTTTATGCATGACTTCCCTATTCCACATGTTGCCTTTATTAGCGTGCATACTAAATACATAATAATCTTCATCTTTTAAGAATTTTTGAATTGATGGATATTCTCTATCCCAATAACTGACAAAGACGGTACCACTGCTTGCGGGAAGAAGTGAGGTACTATAAGTAAATTCGGTATCACTACTGGTTCCAACACTTTCTTGTGAATAGAAATTAGAAAAATACATACCTTCATCAGCTAATTTTTTTAAGTTAGGAGCAATAGCTTTACCATTTATTTCAGTATCTAATAAATAGTTTTGGATACTTTCAGCATGAATAACAATGACATTTTTATCTTTAAAAATATCGGTATATTTATTTGTTTCATCTTCTCTAGTGTTTTCTTTATAATATTCACGGAATTCTTTAGCAGCTTGGTCATAACCAAACAATGGACTTATCTGCGGTTTTAAACTAGCGATTAGGTCATTTCCTTGATAAACATAGATACCGAATTTCATGACGACGTATTCTCTATTCCACTGTTTATATAATCTACTGATGTCTGTTCCAGTTAAGCCAGAGACGAAAAAGCCTAAAACTATAGCGGCGGCAACTAGAACTTTTAAAACACTAACTTTTGGTTTATTTTTACTTCTTAATTTACTATAATAACCTTGTTTTAATAGTTTACGATGAACAAAGATTAAAGTTAATGGTGCCCATATGTAACAAAAATCTTTTAATTCCATAATAGTCTTTAAGGCCCCACTTACACCACCTAATTGAAGTGATGTAGCTAAAAGTGAAAATGATGTAAATGAAACATAGTTATTATAATAAATTGAATTAATTAAACACACTAAGGTCAAAATGACTGACCAAGTTATAAAATATTTAAATCTATTTTTAGGTTTAAAGAAATATGCGAAAGCACCAACAAATAGGATAAAAGCTAAATCAGCTAATATTGGTGATATTGCAGTATAATTTTTTACGGTAAAAAAACGAATCATACAACCATTAATTAAGGATGTAATAATAAATGTTGCGAATAGCGCATTGTTTTTGAAAAAATATATGACATTGTCTTTAGATTTTTTTAGAATATCAATTAATTTTTCTATGAATTTTTTCATATTCCACCTCAATTACTTCTAACATTATAGCACGTTTTTGGCAATAAAAAAAGTAGTTAAGAAATCTTT
>CALVXV010000102.1 GCA_944371685.1 uncultured Bacilli bacterium
GAGGATTTAATCCTATTAATTGTTTCTCTAATGAGATATTTGACACATTATCATGTTTTCAGAGAATTATTTCTCTTATTTGATTTGTAACGATAGCGAAGTGGATACACCTGTTCCCATCCCGAACACAGAAGTTAAGCACTTCAACGCCGATTGTAGTGTAAGCGAGAGTAGGACGTTGCAAATCTTTTTTTTGTGTTTAAAAGGTATGTTTGATTATGATATACCTTTTTATTTTGCCATAAAAAAAGTATTAATATTTTAATACATTTTTTCATAATCATTTTCTTTTTTTTCTTCTATACAAAGCTTATACATATCTACACCTAATATTAAAGATAATCGCCAAAGTGTACCTATGGAAAATGTTTGATGAACATTATTTTCAATATTAGATATAAATTGTTTTGAATAATTGGCTTCTTCAGCTAGTTTTGCTTGAGTTATGCCTTTTTGTTTTCGATATTTTCTAACGTTTTTACCTATGAAACCATATACATAATTTTCATCTTTTCTATTAAACTGCATATAATCACCATCTATTTATATTTTCCCATATTTTGGCAATTCTTTGGTGTCATTGTTCGTAGTACTTATTTTTTGTTTACTAGATGTTTATATTATATTTTACTTTTGAATTATTTGAAAAATTATATAAAACTATTGTGTTATTTCTTTAATTTTTGATATACTATTATTGGTGATTTTATGGAATATAAATTAACAACTCGTAGTGAGATGGATACGATTGAACTTGCACAAAATATAGAGTCAGAAAAATTTCCTAATATGGTTATTTGCTTAAATGGTGAGCTTGGAAGTGGAAAAACAGTTTTTACTAAAGGGTTTGCTAATGCACTTGGTATAGAGGAAACTGTTACGTCGCCAACATTTAATATTATAAAAGAGTATGATGGTGAACTACCTTTATATCATATGGATGTTTATAGATTGGATGGTAATACTGAAGGTGTAGGCATTGAAGAATATTTTACTAAAGGTGGAGTTGTTATTATTGAATGGGCTGATACAATTAAAGATATTTTACCAGAAAATAGATTAGATATTAAGTTTAGAATTGCTGGGGAAAATTCTAGGGTATTAGTGATTGTTCCTCATGGCAGAGAATACGAAGAATTATGTGAGGCCGTACTTTGAAATATTTATTTATAGATTCAGCGACTACTAATTTGGTAGTCGCTATTATTAAAGATGGTAAAATAGCTTATATGTATAATAATAACGATGGTCATGATACATCTAGTAAGATGATGCCTGTTTTAGCGGAAGCATTTGAGCGTGTCGGTTTGAAACCACAAGATATTGACAAAATATTTGTAGTTAATGGACCGGGTTCTTTTACGGGAATTAGAGTAGGACTTACTGTTGCTAAAACGATGGCTTATGCTTTAAATATTCCAATTGTTCCTGTGTCAGCTTTAGAGGTTATGGCTAGTGGTGGGGCAGGTAGTGCTTTAATTAATGCGCGAAGGGGTTATGTGTTTGCTGGAAGTTATGACGATAATTTGAATGTGTTATATCCGGATAGTTATGTTTTAATGAATGATAAATTAAATAAACCGTATATTAGTTATGATAGTTTTGATTTTGAGACTGTAAAGCCAAATATTGATATTTTAAAAGTAATAAAAAAACATGTAGAGGATCAGCCAATAAATCCACATTTTTTAAAGCCAAATTATTTAAAAATGACGGAAGCTGAAGAAAATTTGAAAAATCATGATAGAGAGAATTAATAATTTTAGTTTAGTTTTGCCTTTTGCAAAAAAATATTTTCCAGACTTTGTTTTACAAAATGATCCATTTGAGAAAGGTCTTTGTTTTAAGACAAATAATCGGATTGTTGGATTTATCTCTTATAGTATTATTTATGAAAGAGCAGAACTTAATTATATTGTTACGGATGAATTTTATCGAAGAAAAGGTGTTGCTCAAAAATTATTTAATGAAGCTTTGCGTGATTTAAAAAATAATATGGTGGAAAACTTTAGCTTAGAAGTTAGTGTTAATAATAAAGTGGCTATTAGTTTTTATTTAAAAAATGGTTTTGAAATTAGAGCTGTAAGAAAAAAATATTATGATGGCAGTGATGCTTATTTAATGGTTTTGGAGGTGAAATAAATGTATATATTAGCAATTGAGTCAAGTTGTGATGAAACAAGTGTAAGTATTATTAAAGATGGCCTTGAAGAAATTAGTACAGTCATTTTATCACAGATAGACACACATAAGGATTATGGTGGTGTAGTTCCTGAGATAGCCAGTAGGATGCATGTGGAAAATATTACGATAGTAATTGACGAGGCTTTAAAAAAAGCGAATATGGAAATGAAGGATATAGATGCAATTGCAGTAACTTATGGTCCTGGGCTTATTGGTTCTTTGCTTGTTGGTTTGATGGCAGCTAAAACTTTAGCATTTATTTATAATAAACCATTGATACCAGTACATCATATTGCTGGACATATATATGCGAATAATTTGGTTAAAAGGGTTGAATTTCCATTGATTGCATTAGTGGTAAGTGGCGGACATACTGAACTTATTTATATGAAGGAAGATTATAGTTTTGAAAAGTTGGGTGGAACTTTAGATGATGCAGTTGGCGAGGCTTATGATAAGGTTGCTAGAGTGATTGGAATACCTTATCCTGGAGGACCAATGGTTGATAAATTAGCTCATGAAGGGTCAGATGTTTATAATTTACCTTTACCACTTGATGATGATAGTTATAATTTTAGTTTTAGTGGACTTAAGAGTGCAGTAATTAATTTAGCTCATAATGAAAAACAAAGAGGTAATGAGATTAATTCGGCTAATATGGCATGTTCCTTTCAAAATAGAGTTGTAAAAATTTTGGTAAAAAAAACAATGAAAGCTTTAAATGATTATGATGTTAAGAATTTGATTGTGGCTGGAGGAGTTGCGGCAAATAAAGGGTTAAGAGAGGCTTTAACTAAGGAATGTGAAAAAAATGGAGTTAATTTAATTATTCCTAAGATGAAATATTGTACTGATAATGCTGCTATGATTGGTGCGGCAGGATATTATGCGTATAAAAGGGGAGATATTGCAGGGCTTGATTTAAATGCCAAAGCAGTTTTACCTTTAAAATAAAAAAATGCTAAAGTGAATTACTTTAACATTTTTTAAATGTCTTTTCTAATTAATTCATTACATTGGAATCGCTCACCATTACTGTCATTTTCAAAATAGATTTTATAACCACATGTATGGGCGATTTTTTCAATTGTAGCAAAATTAATATCTGTTGTTTCTGTTTCATATCTTGATAGAGTGTTTTGAGTGGTATTGATTAGCTTGGCCATTTCTTGTTGGCTAAGCTTTTTTTTA
>CALVXV010000103.1 GCA_944371685.1 uncultured Bacilli bacterium
GGTAGAGCAAACGGCTGTTAACCGTTGGGTCGTAGGTTCGAGTCCTACATTAGGCGCCATCTTTTTTTTGTATATAATTTTATGGAGGCGATATTATGCAGAAGTTTACTAAGGAAATGGTTGATGATTATGCAGATAAGTTATTGATAGGGCTTACCCCTGAAGAAAATAAAATGGTTTTAGATGAGTTTGAAATTATTGATAGGACGATTGATATTATTAATGAAATACCAAATATTGAGGAAGTGGAACCGATGACACATGCTTTAGATAATTTTGAGTATGAACTTCGTGAAGATGTGCCAGAGGAGTCAATTCCAATTGAGGATTTGCTTGCGAACTGTGATGATGCAACAGTAGATGGTGAAGTACAAGTGCCAAGGATGGTGGGATAATATGAGTTATATGGATAAAACAATTGAAGAAATACATGAAGCTTTAGTTAAAGGTGAAGTTACTAGTAAAGATTTAATTAAAGAGGCTTTGGAAAAATCTCATGAAATACAAGATAAGTGTAATGCATTTGTAACAATTATGGATGATGCGAAAGAGACGTCAGTTACAGATGAACTTTTATCAGGAATTCCTTATGGTATTAAAGATAATTATAGTACTAAAGGTATTTTGAGTACTGGATCATCTAATACTTTGAAAGATTATGTACCATTTTTTACTGCAACGGCAATTGATAATTTATCTAAAAAAGGAGCGGTAGCTGTTAATAAAACTGTTTTGGATGAGTTTGGTATGGGGGGAACTGGAACTACTGGTCATACTGGTATTGTTACTAACCCGTGGGATAAGAGTAGAATGTGTGCGGGATCATCAGCTGGTAGTGCGGCAGCGGTGGCAGCGGGAGTTTATCCTTATGCGACTGGTAGTGATACTGGTGATTCTATTAGAAAACCTGCAGCTTACTGTGGAATTGTCGGATATAAGCCAACTTATGGTATGATATCGCGTTATGGTTTATTTCCATTTGCGAGTAGTTTAGATCACTGCGGAGCTTTAACGAGAAGTGTTAAAGGTGCGGCTATTGTCGTAGATGGAATGAAGGGAATAGACAAATATGATATGACTTCATGGGATTCATCAAATATGCATTTATATGAATCTATTACTGGTAAAGTTAAAGGTAAGAAGCTTTGTTATATAAAAGAGTTATGTGATATTAATATGTATCCTAATGCGGATGCGGAATTAAAAGCGCATTTAGAAAACTTTATGGAAACGATAGATAAGTGCAAGGAACTTGGCATGGAAGTAGTATGCGAATCTGTTGATTCAACTTTACTTAATGCGATTCCTTCAGTTTATGTAGTTATATCATGTGCTGAAGCCACAAGTAATATGAGTAATTTGACAGGCTTTATATTTGGACCACGTGCGGAAGGTGATAAATGGGATCTTGAGATGAAAAATTATAGAACTAAAGGCTTTTCGCCACTTATTAAAAGAAGATTTGTTATTGGTTCTTATGTTTTACAGTCTCAAAATAAAGATAGATATTTCCACAATGCTCAAAGAGTTAGAAGATTAGTTGTTGATAAGTGGAATGAATTATTTGAAAAATACGATGCTGTTATTTTGCCAGTTGGATCAGGTCCAGCTAAAAAATTAGAAGGTTCTAAAGATGCTTTGGATAGAAATACGGCTGTTTTAGAAGATCATTTACAAATAGGTAACTTTGGAGGCTTTCCTTCAATTACTATTCCAAATGGCTTTGTTTCTAATTTACCAGTTGGGGTTAATATTACTGGTAAATGTTATGATGATATAAATGTTTTAAATATTGCTTATGCACTTGAGAGTTCTATGGGGTATAAAAATCAAATTGCGAGGGAGGTTAAATAATGGGTTATAAAGTATTAATCGGTTTAGAGATGCACTGTGAAATCAGTAATACAAAAACTAAAGTATTTTCTTCAGCTCGCAATGGCTATAGTGAAAAAGCTAATACAAATATTAGACCAGTTGATATGGCATTTCCAGGAACACTTCCAGTAGTTAATAAAGAAGCAGTTAGACTTTCTTTGATGGCTAGTATGATTTTAGGTTGTTCGCAACCAGAATATTTATATTTTGAAAGAAAAAACTATTATTATCCTGATTTACCTAAGGGTTTTCAAATTACGCAGGAAACTAAACCAGCGCCTATCGGTAGTTATGGTGAGTTAGAATATGAGATTAATGGCGAGAAGAAAAAAGTTAGGATTAATAATTTACATTTAGAAGAAGATGCGGCTTCTTCTGATCATTATGCTTCTGGCTCTAGGATTAATTATAATAGAGCGGGAGTACCTTTACTTGAACTTGTTACAGAACCTGATTTTCGTTCAGCTGATGAAGCAGTAGCTTTTTTGGAGACAATGAGAAGTATTTATCAGTATGCGGATATTAGTGAAGCTGATAGCAAAAAAGGTCAAGTTAGATGTGATGTCAATGTGTCTATTATGGAAGATAATTTAGATGAAACTGATCCTAAAAACTGGGGAACTAAAATTGAAATTAAGAATGTTAACTCATTTGGTGGGGTTAGAGATGCGATTAATTATGAGATTCAAAGACAAATTGATTTAAAAGAAGAAGGTAAATACGATGAGATGCCTCAGCAAACTCGTAGATGGGATGAAGAATCTGGAACAACTATTTATATGCGTAGTAAAGTAGATGCGATAGATTATAAATATTTTGTTGAACCTAATATTCCTAAATTTAAAATTTCTAAAGAATGGTTAGAGGAAATTAGAAAAAGTATTCCAAGACTTGCTTTTGAAAGAAAAGATGAGTATATAAATGAATATGGAGTTTCTGATTACGATGCGAATATATTAGTTAAAGAAAAACCAGTAGCGGACTTTTTTGAAAAGACGATTAGTTTAGGAGCCAATCCTAAAAGTGCATCTAACTGGATTACAACTAATTTATTAGGGGCTTTAAATAAAATGGAATTAACGATTGAGGAAGCTAAATTAACACCTGAATATTTAGCGGAGTTAATTAAAATGGTTGAGGCTAAAGAAATTTCTTCACAGCAAGCTAAAGGGGTATTTACGGAAAGTTTAGAAACTGGTAAATCACCTCATGAGATTGCTTCAGAGAAAGGTTTAAAACAAATTACCGATGAGGGTGAGATTGTTAAGGTGGCAAACGAAGTATTAGATGAACATCCTGATGTTATAGAGCAGTATAAAAATGGTAAAACTAATATGGTAAACTACTTAGTTGGACAGGTTATGAAAAAAACTGGTGGTAAAGCTAATCCTACTTTAGCTAGAGATGT
>CALVXV010000104.1 GCA_944371685.1 uncultured Bacilli bacterium
ATGGGTGTTGATTCTGATGCGGAAGGTATTCAAAATGGCTCATTTAATGGTGATTCGCTTATGCTTATTACTTTTAATCCGAAAACACTTAGCACAACTATTTTGAGTATACCAAGAGATTCTTATGTGCCGATTGCATGTTTTTCTGGACAGCGAAAAAATAAAATTACACATGCGGCTTGGAAAGGCGAGACATGTATGATGGATACGATTGAAAATTTCTTGGATGTTAATATTGATTATTATGTGAAGATAAATTTTGCTGGTGTGGTTCAACTTGTTGATACATTAGGTGGAGTTGAGATTGATGTTCCATATAATTTGTGTGAACAAAATAGTAAACGTCAGTGGGGTTCAAATACAATTTATATTGAGAAGGGATTGCAAACATTAAATGGTGAGCAAGCTTTAGCTTATGCACGTAATCGTCATCCAAATCCAAGTCAATGTTCTTCTAAGTGGACGAATTATACGAGTAATGATTTTATTCGAGGTGAACATCAACAGGAAGTAGTTACAGCACTTCTTAATAAGTTTAAAGATATTAATAGTTTAGATACAGTTTATAAGTTGTTAGATACTATTAGTAATAATATGGTTACAAATATGAGTACTGATCAGATTTTGTCTTTATACAATGTATTTAAGGATGTGGCTTCTAAGAGTTCTGGTATGGATAATATGGCTGATGTACTTGGTATTCAAAGATTAAAATTAAATGGTTATGATGCACGTATTTATGATTATGGTGGAACTAATTTATCACTTTATAATTATGTGTTATATGATGATAGTGTTAAAGCTGTGTCAAATGCGATGAAGGAAAATTTAGGTAAGAAAAAAACTAAGGTTATTAAATCATTTAGTTTTGATGTTAATACACCTTATGAAAAAGAAGTAATTGGAGCAGATAAGTCTGGCTCTAAGTCTTTGGTTCAACTTCCTAGTTTTGTTGGTAAGACGGTCGATTATGTTAGGTCTTATTGTTCGCAACATGGTATTAGTGTGAATGTGAAGGGTGGAAATGGTTATGTAATTAGTCAAAGTGTTCCATCTGGAGCTAATGTTGAGGATGTTAAGTCAATTACAGTTACAGCCGGTGGAAATACTTCATCATCAAGTTCAACTAGTAGTTCTAGTTCATCAAGTAGTAGTTCAAGTTCATCAGGTAGTAGTACAACTACAGATGATGAGAAAGATAATGATGATGTTGAAATTGAGGTTCCAGGGGCACCTGGTAGTGGTGGAGAACCTTCAACTCCAGTTACTCCTAGTGATCCTGAGGAATCAGATGAAAATAAAGCACCTGATATTACTGAATAAAGTTCAAAATTTTGGACTTTTTTTCTTTTATCATTGATTTTTAAGGTTATTTATAAGATAATATTAAAGGAAAGAGGGATATTATGGATAGAAAAGAATTTGCCGATAGATTATTACAAACTGATCATGACTGGGAATATTATGAGAGTTTATATCCAGAGAGAAATTTAGATGATAAAGCTATTGTTACAAGATATGCACCTAGTCCAACGGGATTTGTACATTTGGGAGCTTTATATGCAGCTTTTATTGCGAGAAAGATGGCTAAACAAACTAATGGTGTTTTCTTTTTAAGAATAGAGGATACTGATCAAAAGAGAAGTATTGAAGATGGTGTTAATAAGATAATTACCGATTTAGCTAATTTTGGAATTACTTTTGATGAAGGGGTTACATTAGAAGGTGATAAAGGTGACTATGGTCCTTATACACAAAGTGAAAGAGGAGATATTTATAAGGCTTATGCGAAAAAATTAATTATCGAAGATAAGGCTTATCCTTGTTTTTGTACACCAGAGAGTTTACAAGAAGATAGAGAAAGGCAAGAAAAACATAAAGAGAGAATAGGCTATTATGGTTATTATGCTAGGTGCCGTAATTTATCTATGGAAGATGCACTTGAAAAAATAGAAAATGGTGAGAAATATATTATTCGTTTAAAATCTAAAGGTAATTTTAATCATAGATTTAAATTTAAAGATGAGATTAAAGGTAAGATGGAATTACCTGAGAATGATCAAGATATTGTTATTATTAAATCTGATGGACTTCCAACATATCATTTCGCACATGCAGTTGACGATCATTTAATGAGAACAACGCATGTTATTAGGGGAGATGAGTGGCTTTCATCTGTTCCTGTACACGTACAATTATTTGAATATTTAGGTTTTAAGGTTCCGAAATATGCCCATATTTCGCCAATTACGATTGAAGATAATGGAACTAAAAGAAAGCTTAGTAAGAGAAAAGATCCAGAAGCGGCTATTAGTTATTATCATGAAAAGGGTATCCCTAATAAGGCAGTTATGCTTTATTTAGAAACGGTGGCTAATTCTAATTTTGAAATGTGGATGAATCAAAATAAAGATAAAGATGTTTCTGAATTTGTTTTGGATTTTAAGAAAATGCCAGTAGGGGGAAGTTTATTTGATTACGATAAACTTATGAATATTTCTAAAAATTATATAAGTACGCTTAAGGCTATAGAGGTATATGATATGACCTTAGAATGGGCTAAAATGTATGATAAAGATTTTGCTTTACTTTTAGAAAAGTATAAAGATTATAGTGTGTCTATATTTAATATTGAAAGAGAGCAAAAGAAGCCACGTAAGGATATTGGTTATTTTGGAGATGTTAAAAATCAGATTTGGTATATGTATGATGAGATGTTTGAACCTAAAGAATATGAGTGGCAAAAGATTATTGAACAGAGCGAAATTAAAAATATTTTAGATGTTTATTTGAATGAATATTATAATATTGATGATGATAAAAATGCTTGGTTTGATAATATGAAAAAAGCGGCTATAAAGCTTGGTTATGCGGGTGAAATGAAGGAATATAAAGAAAATCCAGATAATTTTAAAGGAAGTATTGCAGATTTTAGTACAGTAGTTAGAGTTAGTTTAACTAGTAAATCTAATACTCCTGATTTATATGAAATTATGAGACTTCTTGGAAAAGAGAGAATGGATAAGAGAGTGAAGATGGTTATTTAACTGTCTTTTTCTTTTTTTGAAAAATTTGTCATTTTTTAGCACTTACACTTGACAAGTGCTAAAAAGAGTGGTATAACATAATTGTAAAAGAAAGAAGGATG
>CALVXV010000105.1 GCA_944371685.1 uncultured Bacilli bacterium
ATATTGAATTCTTGGAAGATAAAACCGATATATGTATTTCTATATGAATCATATTGTTTATTTTTAAAATTACTGATGTTTTGATTATTTATTAATAGCTCTCCACTTGTTACATTATCTAGTCCGCCTAATAAATTTAACATGGTAGATTTACCACTACCAGATTTTCCAACGATAAAAACCATACCAATATTCCCTATTTTTATATTTATATTATTTAAGGCTTTAGTTTCTACTCCTTTTTTAGTTTTATAGATTTTACTGACATTTTTAAACTCTATCATTTTAACCCCTACTCTCTACCTTAATCATATCACAGTTTTTTCATAAAGTATAGAAAAACTCTGAAATCAATCAGAGTTTACAAATTAAATTTTTAAGTATTTTTTAACAGCTCTCCATGAACCAAACATACCAACGGCTATACCGATTGCGAGTAGAATTAGTGATGTTGTGTAGACAAATGGTACTGGTTCAATTAGTTTGATAAATTGTGAGAATAGGTGTCCATCAAAGTTTCTATATAAAGCATTATATCCATAAACTGTAGTTAAGATTGGTATTATTGAGCCTAAAGCTCCTAATAATAATCCTTCGATGATAAATGGTATTCTAATATTTAAGTTAGAAGCACCAATTAATCTCATGATACCAATTTCTCTTTGACGAGAGTTAATTGTAATTTTAATGGTGTTAGAGATTAGGAAGGCAGTAACTAGGATTAGGGCGATGACAGCTCCAATACATATTTTATGTACAAAATCAAATGTAGATATTAATTGTTCAACCATTCCTTCACCATATTTGACTAAGGTTATGCCATCAATTTTTTCAATTTGATTAGCAACGTTTTTGATTTTTTCAATGTCTTTTACCTTGACTTGGAATGTATTTTGAATTGGATTTTCTTCATCAGTCCAGTTTTTCATAATACTATCAAAGACATCTGATGAATCGCGCATCTCGGTAGTTATTTCTTGTTTTGAACGAAATTCATAAGTGTCAACATTATTAATCGTACTGATTTCATCTTTAATTTCTTCTATTTGCTCATCAGTTGCTTCATTATTTATGAAGGCAACGATAGTAACATCTTTCTCAACTAATTGAGTAAAGTTATCGACATTATTAGATAGTACCATTGATACGGCTACGACAATTAGAGTTATAGTAATGCATGAGATTGAGGCAAATGATAATGAAAAGTTTCTGAAGACTCCTTTGAAGGCGTCTCTAAAGTTTCTTCCAATAATTCTAAATGTTTTCATTGTTATAAGTTCCTTTCTCATAATCTTTTAATACTCTGCCTGAATCTAATACAATAACTCTTTTATTCATTTTTTTGACGATGTTAATGTCGTGGGTAACCATAATAATGGTGGTTCCTAATTTATTGATTTCTTCTAATACTTCCATAATTTCCATACCGGTTGTTGGGTCTAAGTTTCCTGTTGGCTCATCACAAATTAATAGTTTTGGGCCATTAACAATAGCTCTTGCGATGGCGACACGTTGTTGTTCCCCACCTGATAGTTGTGATGGATAGTTTTTTATTTTATTTTTAAGTCCAACTAATTCTAAAACTTTTAATACTTTGGCATGGATTTCATCTTTAGGTAGTCCAAATATTTCTAAGGCAAAGGCGACATTTTCATATACTGTTGACTTTGGAAGGAGTTTAAAGTCTTGAAATACAACACCTATTTTTCTTCTAATTTTATAAACTTTACCATTTCTTAATTTTCCAACATCAATACCACCAACTATTATTTGACCTGATGTTGGTTTTTCTTCACGGTAAAGCATTTTTATTAATGTACTTTTACCACAGCCAGTTGAACCAATGATAAAGACAAAGTCACCTTTAGCGATGCTTAGATTTAGATTTTGAATGGCTGTAACACCGGTTTTATATGTTTTTTTGACGTTTGTCATTTTGATTAAATCCACTATATCACTTCTTTCTACTTATGATTTATGCCCTTGTATCTCGTATGTATCAATGACTATTACAAATGCTTCAGGGTCCAGTTTTTTGATAGCTTCAGTGGCAACAAAATATTCTCTTGTCGGAATAGCACATAATAGCACTTTCTTCTTTTTATTTGTATAACCACCTTGGGCTTCTATTTCAGTAACTCCACGATTTAGACTTTCCATGATAAATTCTTTGATGTTTTTTTCTTCAGTTGTAATTATTTCTAATGTTTTATATTCAGAAATACCTAATATTACTTTATCACTAATCATGCCAGAGGCATATAAGGTGATAAATGAATAGATAAATGATTGCCATCCGAAGAAGATTCCACCAGCTAGCATTATTAATCCTTCGGAATAGATATTGGCTTTACTATATGGCATTTTCCCATAATGAGACAATATTTGTTTTAATACATCTGTTCCTCCAGTTGTAAAGTTGTTTTTAAAAACAAGTCCTGTTCCAATACCACTGATGAGTGCGCCACAAAGAGCAATAACAATTGTTTCAGTATTCCCTAAGTCAATGTAATTTGGGAAATTTTCTGTCACTTTAACTAAAACAGGGTATAAAATTGAACCCACAATGGTTGGTTTCGTTTTATCTATACCTAAGAAAACAAAACTAGCAATTAATAAAAGAATATTTCCTAGTAAAATTACTAATGATGGGTCAATATTAAAGAATTTTTCTGTGATGATTGAGAAGCCACTTAAGCCAAAGATTAAATTACAAGGTTTTAAGAAAACATTGAAAGCAACTGCTGATAAAAATACACCGACAAAAAACATAACATAACGCTTAAGTTTTTTACTATTTGTAATTTCTTTTAACAAATTTGTCGTATCTATTTGCTTTTTTTTAGCAAATATCATCAGTCATTCCTCCTTAAATTAGCACTTATAAATTTATCTAAATCTCCATCCAATACTTTAGTTACGTTTGTTTCTTCACAGTTTGTGCGATGATCTTTAACTAAAGAGTATGGATGCATAACATAACTTCTAATTTGTGAGCCAAAATTAATATCTCTTTGTTCACCCTTTAATTCTTTTAATTCTTGTTTTTTATTTTCTTCTTCAATTTCATATAATTTACTTTTTAGGATTTGCATAGCTTTGGCTTTGTTTTGAACTTGGCTTCTTTCGTTTTGACA
>CALVXV010000106.1 GCA_944371685.1 uncultured Bacilli bacterium
CTTAGGCATGCCGCCAGCGTTCATCCTGAGCCAGGATCAAACTCTCCAAAAAAAATAAAACTTATTTAGTTTTGAATTTGTTATTTAATCCTAACTATTTATGAATTGACATTTTGCTCAGTTTTCAAAGATCATTCATACCACTTCGCAGCGGTACTTCCAATATACCAAATGTACTTCATTAAGTCAAGGCTTTTTTTAATTTTTTTATTTTTTTTAACCTGACAAGAGGTCTCCCTCAAAAGTACTCACTTAATATATCAGAACACTTAACAGAAGTCAACACTTTTTTCAATTTTTTTAATTTTTTTTGAAATAATTGTCATCCCCCGTCGAATGCATAAATAATATAACACTTTTTTGAAGTTCGGTCAACAAAAAAATTAACTTTTTTTTATTTTTTTCCACTTCTTTAATAATATATGTATATAAATTAAAAAAATGATTACTTTTTACGTAATCTTTGATATTCTTCACCATATTTTAAATTAGTTTTTAAATCAAACATTAAAGCCCCAGATTGATAATCCGTTATAAGTTCAGAAAGCGCACTACGAATAGCTAAATCTAAATCATCAGAATATTTCATTTTCTTTTTATGATATTTATACTCCTGTCTATCCAATATCTTAAAACTACCATTTGGAAATATTCGCAAATCTAAATCATAATCAATATACTTAATAGTTCCATCTTCTATAATATATGGTGTGGCAATATTACAATAATATGTCACCCCTGTCTTTTTTAGTTGCACAATAATATTGTACCAACGATCCTTAAAAAAATACATAATAGCCGGTTCCTTAGTACGCCATATATTTCCTTGAGCCTCTGTTACTAAAGTTCTTTCATTGCCAAATACCATATAATCTTTTTTTATATCTAGCAAAACCGCTTCATCCCAGCACCGATGAATTTTTCCATCGTGTTTATAACATTGTATTTGTAAATGATCACCTTTTTTTAACTTTTCCATGCACTACACCTCTTTATACATTATAACATTTTTTTGTAAAAAGAAAAGAAGGCAAAGTTATTTAAATATAACCTCAAGTGCCTTCTGTAATTGGTTATCATTCTCATCAGTAGGATCCTCTAAATATTCATTATTTAATTTAATAGCATAATCAGGCTCTATACCTTTTTTATCTATCACCTTACCTTGCGATGTCAACCAACTCTTAGTTGTTAATTTATACTGCTCACCATCCGGCAAAGTTTGTAGTTCTTGAACCGTTCCTTTTCCATAACTATTCTCACCAACAACCGTGGCTCCATACTGCTCCGAAAGTGCTGATGTAACTACTTCAGAGGCTGAAGCACTAGAACTATCAATAAGTACGGCAATTTTATATTTCTTAGTTTCTTTACCTGTAGAATAATATTTTTTTTGACCATCTTTAGATTTAATCTGATATATTGGATGTGAAGAATCCAAAAACATTGAAATAATATTCTCTGCTGTAGTTAAATGACCACCAGAATTACCCCTTAAATCAATTATCAAACCATCAATATCCTTATTTTCTAAATTATCTAATGCCTTAGCAAATTGTTCATCACTATTATTAGCAAAAATAGTCAATCTAATATAACCAATTTTTTTATTATCACGTTCCAACATTTTAGATGTAACTGACTTTAATTCTACCGTATCACTTTTTAATTTAACTGTATTTTCCTTACCATTTCGTTTATATGTTATAGTAAAATAATCCTTTTGTTTCTTTACTAAATTTGAAAAATCTTCCAAGCTCATACCACTTGTATCTTTATCATTTAACCTAACAATAATATCTCCACTCTTTAAACCCGCCTTACTAGCCGGAGTACCATCAAACACACTATAAATAACAATATTGTTCTCATCGTCTAAAGTAACCTGAATCCCAGTTCCTTTATAATTACCTTCTAAATAAATACTAAAACTAGAATCACTTCCACCAACATATGCTGAATTATTATCTAAAGAATTAAGCATCCCAGCAATTGCTGAATCTATAAGTTCAGTCTTATCAACATCGCCATAATAATTATCCACAACATAATCATAATTTTCGATAAACTCCTGAAGTTCATCATCTATTTTCTCACCTTTGAAAGCAACATTATAAGTAACCAATCCTCCCATAACCAAACCAATTACCACCGTCACAATCAAAAGACATACCACTTCTTTAGTCTTAAAAGTTGGTAAACTCTTTTTCTTATTAACCTTAATATCTAAAGATTGTGATAATCTTTCCACACTACTTTTTTTATTATCCATAAGCATCATCCTTTAAACACTATTAAAAGTATAACACAAAATAAAAATCAAAAAAACCAAAAAATAGAAAAAATACGAATGTATACACTCGTATTAATCCAACTCCTGCAATTGCTCTATAATATCATCATAGTTATCATAAACATCTTCAATTTCATGATCATCTATCTTAACCAAAGTTGTTCCTGTAACTTTAAATTTCGTCATATCTGAATCATAATTACTCTCGTCACTCAAATATTCCTTATTAAATCCACTACTTAAATCAGCAGTATAAATGACAGGTGCATCATCATTAGCTTTAATTGTTTGAAGCATCGTTGTATATTCATTTAATCTAATATCATCAGTATTTTCAATCAAAACATAAAATGAACCATTAATATTAAGCATTGATCCAATCACAATACTATCATATTGAATATCTGTTTTTTCACTATTTGCTTCTTTTGCCGCCTCTTTAGCCTTATCAGTTACAACTACTGTCACTCCATAAAACACTACAATAATCGCTGTCACAGCTAAAACAATTTTAATAAGCTTAGAAAACTCATTACCTTCTTCATTAGCACTATAATAAAGTTGTCTACGTGCCTGTTTTATATTAGCTTTCTTTTCCTTAATATTTTTATCTTCAGTTTTAACTTCTTCCGTCAAATTAACTTTTGAGTCCTCTTTATTAACCTTCTTATTAACACTTTTTACCTTAGCATTAGTCTTAGATACATTAGTTTTCTTTGCTGTATTAGTCTTAGATG
>CALVXV010000107.1 GCA_944371685.1 uncultured Bacilli bacterium
AGTGATTTTTCTAAAAAAATAAAAAAAAGGGAGGACCAGCAATGAACTTAGAAGATATTAAAGGAATTGGTAAAACAACCATCAAATACTTAAATGAACTTGGAATATATAATGCTCAAGATTTAATAAATTATTATCCGTTTAGATATGAAATAATTGAAAACACTGATATCAAAAACATAACCGATGGTAGCAAAATTGTCATTGGCGGTATCATCGAAAATAAACCAACCGTTATTCACTTTAACCGTAAATTAAATAAAATGAGTTTTCACGTAAATACCGGTGAATTTATTACTAATATCACTATCTTTAACCGGGCCTTTTTAAAAGATAAATTAAACGTTGGTAATGCCATAACCATCATTGGCAAATATGACCAAAAACATAATAGTATCACCGCTAGTGATATCAAATTTGGACTTGTTGAAAAAACATTAATAGAACCAATATATCATTCATCATTTAAAATCAGTAGCATTAAAATATCTAAAATAATCAAATCAGTTTTAGGTAAAGTAAAATCAGTAGATTATATTCCAGATTCCCTTATTCAAAAATATGATTTTATAAATAAAGATGAAGCTATAAAAATCGCCCATAATCCAAAAGATAAAGAAACATTAAAAAAAGCTTTATCCAGATTAAAATACGAAGAATTATTCATGTATATGCTAAAAATTAACTATTTAAAAAATTCCAAAAAAAAGGCCAATGGACTCACGAGAAATGTCGAAAAAGAAAAAATATTAAAAATGATAAATAATCTACCTTTTGAATTAACTAAAGATCAATTAAAATCAGTCAAAGATATATATGATGATTTAATTAGTAATAATAGAATGAATAGACTCCTTCAAGGTGATGTTGGAAGTGGTAAAACTATAGTCTCTTTTATTGCCTTATACATTAATTATTTATCTGGCTACCAAGGGGCTTTAATGGCTCCAACCGAAATCCTCGCATCCCAACACTTCACTAACTTTAAAAAAATGTTTCCAAGTCTAAATGTCATATTATTAACCGGTAAACTAAAAGCCAAAGAAAAAACTGAAGTTAAAAAGGCTATTAAAAATGGCCAAGCTGATATCATCATCGGCACCCATGCCCTAATCAGTGAAGATGTCACCTATAAAAATCTCGGACTTGTCATTACCGATGAACAGCACCGCTTTGGTGTTGCTCAAAGAGGAAACTTAAAAAACAAAGGAATAACTCCAGATATTTTATATATGAGTGCCACGCCAATTCCTAGAACTTATGCTTTAACCCTATATGGAGATATGGATATATCTAGTATCAGAACCATGCCTAACGGCCGAAAACCAGTTAAAACATATGTAAAAACAAATAAAGAAATAAAAGACGTCCTATATATGATGTTAGACCAAATCAAAGCTCATCATCAAATATATGTGATTGCTCCTTTAATCGAAGAAAGCGAAAAGATAGACTTAGAAGATATCTACAAATTAGAAGAAAAAATGAAAAGAGCCTTTGGCAAAATTTGTAATGTTGGTATCATGCACGGTAAAATGAGTGCCAAAGAAAAAGAAGAAGTAATGGAAAATTTCAAACAAAATAAAATTCAAATATTAATCAGTACCACCGTTATTGAAGTTGGTGTTGACGTCGCTAACGCTACTATGATTGTTATATTTGATAGTTACCGTTTTGGCCTTTCTGCCTTGCACCAACTTAGAGGTAGAGTTGGCAGAAATGACTTAGATAGTTACTGTATATTAATAAGTGATAAAGAAACCAAAAGATTAGAAGTATTAACCAAAACAAATGACGGTTTTAAAGTCAGTGAAGAAGATTTTAAATTAAGAGGTGGCGGTGATATATTCGGTGTAAGACAAAGCGGTGATATGAACTTCAAATTAGCTGATATCAAAAACGATTATGATTTATTATTAAAAGCTAAAGAAGATAGCCAAACCTTTTTAAAAAGTCATGAATATAACTTAGAAAAATATAAATATATCAAAAATCAAATAAGTCAATCAACCAACTTAGATTAAATGTGTAAACTATACAAAAACTATCAAAAAAGTCATTGACATTGTAATTTAAAAAAATTATACTTTTAATGCATAGGTAAAGGTAATCTATGCCAGCTACTTACCTATTTAGTAGCTAACCAACCCCCTGAAAGGCCATTAACATGGCTTTTTTTTCATATACAAGTTTGGAAAATACTTGTACGGTCAACCAACACCCAGTATCAAATCCCAATCTATTTATAAATAGTTAAATTGATATCATGTTTCAACATTTTATCCTTATTGAAACTTAGTATAAAAATATGTATAATTATTATATAATAAAAATAAGGGGGTATCTATGAAATTTAATGTTGAACGTGAAGTCTTAGATTTAGGTTTAAAAGTCATTGCTATCACCATTAATAACATTGATGTATACACTGAAAATTCTAAATTTCTAAACTTCAAAGACACCGCATATGCCGCATTAAAAAAGAAATATAAAAATTTTGATATTGAAACTGATTTAATTTTAAGAGGTTTCAATAAAATGCATAAAAAAGTTGGTATAAAAAGAAAAAAAAATACACCGGTTAGTGAATTAATTTTAAAAAAATTTTTAAAAGGCGAGAAATTACCATCTGAAAACAAATTGATGAATTTATATAACATTGTCATATTAGATTCTAGATTACCTGTATTCATTCATGATAGTGACAAAATAAAAGGAGAGGTAACTCTAAAACTCGCCACTGATAATGAATCTTATATAAATAAAAATAATGAAGAAAAAAACGTCAAAAAAAATGAATATATTTATAAAGATAAGCAAGGTATTATTCAAAGACTAGAAACTGAACAAAGCCGAACTACTATAGTAAATAAAGATACAAAAAATATTTTAATTATTATAGAAGGTAACGAAGAAACAAGTGCTGAATATCTTATAGAAGTAGCTAGTGAAATTATCGATTTAATTACAACTTATTGTAGTGGCAAAGTTAAAATCATCTATAAATAATTTT
>CALVXV010000108.1 GCA_944371685.1 uncultured Bacilli bacterium
ATTATTTTATAATAATTATAATCCGTGATATACTATAAAAAATGAGGTATACTATGAAAAAAAATGAAGAAAATTATGATTTTGCTATATTTTTAAAAGCAAATGCTGATGATCAAAAGTTAGATGAAGATTTTAAAAGATTACATAAAAAATATTTTGCCAACTATGATTGTTCTAAATGTAGGAAATGTTGTAAAAAATTGCATGCAACATTTAAAGAGAACGAGATAGAAAAAGCCGCTCAAAAAATAAATTTAAATAAAGAAGAATTTATTAAAAGGTATTTAAAACAAACTCTTGATAAAACCTATATTATAAAAAGAACTCCGTACCCATTTCTAAAAAATAACATGTGTATATTAGAAGAAGATAAACCGAAAGATTGTAAAGAATATCCTTTCACAAATAAAAAAGAAAGAATATTTAGCCTATATGCCACAATGGACAACACTTTAATATGCCCAGTAGTTAATAACATAATAGAAGAGTTAAAAGAAATATATCATTTCAAAGTGAGATGAAAATGACAAAAGTGTTAATATTTAAAGTAGAATTATTGGAAGATAAAATATTTCTACACCATCAAAATATTATTTTGTTGATGTAGGTGTTGTAGAACAATTTTCTAAAAATGAAAACGGAATAACAGTTAAAAAACAATTAGAAATAGACTTTGTTTGTAATCAAGAAAGTAAGAGATATTATATTCAATCAGCTCTTAACATAGACGATAAAGAAAAAAAGCACAAGAGTTAAGACCTCTTTTAAATGTTAGAGATTTAAAAAAAATTATCGTTAAAGATAATATTATTCCTTGATATAATGAAGAAGGCATCTTAATTATAGGAATTAAAGATTTTTTGTTGAGAGAAGATAGTTTAGATATATAGCAAAATGAATTAAAAATTATATAGTAAATTTAAGTTCTAAATTTTATATGATAAATAAACGGAATGTAGACGTTGTTCACATTTTGTCCACAAAATACCAATCTTTATAATATTATTAATAAAATCAATATTATAAAGATAAAAAGCAATTTGACCTTATATTCCAACGTGAATAGATAATATTATAAATGTGGTAAATACCAATAATTCTTTAATCAAAATAACCTGCGGTAGTAGCAAAAAGGATAAAAGTGCTGTGGAAAATAGTCTATAAAATAAGTGAAAACTTTGGATACAATTAAATGATAGTGTATTTGTATATAAAAAATTATGGTTTTTATGTTATAGTATATATCAAATTCAAGGAGTGATTAATATGTGTGAACAATTAGAATTTAAAATGTCTGATGGACTAGTAATTAGAGGCCAAATAGAAGGTAATCTCAATTCAGATAATTTAATCGTTATGCTTCATAGTGGTGGCTATGATAGACACGAAAGAGGTGTTAAAGATATTACTAAAGATGAAAATGGAAATAGAAAAATAACATATTACAATAACGAGGGTAATTATGACTATCTAACTAATTTGTTAAAGCATGATTATGCTATATTGAGAATTGATCAAAGAAATCATGGAAAAAGTGGAAAAAACATCAATATAGATAAACTTAACGAAGCATTAACTACCTTAAACGTTTCATCAGAAGACATAGATAAAATAGTCCAAGCAGAACTTACAAGAGATAAACAAATCTTAAATGAATTAATAAACAAGTATCCTAATATCCAAGATATATTAAATAGACCACCATTAAAAGATATGTCGTTTATAAAAATGAAAGACGATTTAAAAGAAGTGATGAAATATTTACCGCAAAAAGTTGGAAAGGAATTTACCTCAGTAGACTATGTTGGAACATGTATGGGTACTGTCGTCGCTGGATTATACTTATCAGAAGCCAAAGATTCAAAGGCTAATTCCCTAACGTTATTTTCACCACTATATACTTTCGATTATTCATTTATAAACCCACCAAAAGAAGCCGAATTTTTAACTAAGAAAAAACAAACAGTTGCAAGTGGTAAACAATTTAGATTGGGAAATGCTGTTGAAGGTAAAAGTACATTAAAAGAAATAGAAACAATATCTCAAGATTTTATTCAAAACATAGCTAATCTAAATATTCCAATTTTCTGCATTCAAGGATATAATGATATTTTAGTTCCTCAAAAAGTACAAAACGAAATATTTAAAGAATTAATAGACTACCGTGAAAAAAATCACATTTCAGATACATACTATGCAGAAATAGAAGGTGTTCACTGTTTATATGATGCCATCTTCCCATCAGTATTAGAAGCAAGCATGTTCATAGAAAGCACAAAGCCCAAGATAAAACATTATTAAACAAATACTCGAAATATTAAAAATAATCATGTTATACTATAAGTAATATTTTAAGTGTTTTTGTAAAAGAGCGATATTGTGGAATATAGGAATTTATATGGCAAAAATAGAAACTTAATTAGTAAAAAGATTGCCAAAGGCGAACCAGTTCCTAAAGGCTATTACATTAACATCGTCGTATGCTTCATGGAAAATAGCGAAGGGAAATTTTTAATGCAAAAAAGATCACCAGAGAAAGATGGACTATGGGCCACAACCGGTGGTCATCCAAAATCAGGTGAAAATTCACTAACTGGCATGCATACCGAAATATTAGAAGAACTAGGCATAGATATTAATCCAAATGAATTAAAATTAGTTACTGCCGTCCAAGATAATAAATATATCTGTGATATTTATTACTTAAAAAAAGATATTAATATTATAGATGACATAATTATGCAAACAAGTGAAGTTGCCAATGTTAAATATCTTACAAAAAATGAAATAGAAGATATGTATAAAAAAAGTAATTTTAAAAAATCACATTATCATATTTTTGAAGATTACTTAAAAGCCATTAAAAATCATAGTAAATCGAATTAAGGATTATAATGACATTTCAATGGCAAATATTCAAAAATGTACTAAAAAATCTACAATTAATAGCAAAGAACAATATAAAAAATTTAATTAAACTTTTTAACAATAGTAT
>CALVXV010000109.1 GCA_944371685.1 uncultured Bacilli bacterium
TTAATCATGTTACTCGCCTCGTATTATTCTTTTTTTAATATATCAGTAAAAATAAAGCAACATAAAGCCTATAAGTGAATAGTTATATAAAACCCATTTTTTTCGATAAAAACCTTGCATTTATTAAAAAAAGGTAGTATTATTAACAATAAATTATAATTAGTAGTGAGGTTGGTTTTATGAAGGAAGTGAATTTTGAAATTTTAATGAATAACATAAGAACTTACATCGATGATGAAAAATCTTTAGATAATATTACTAGAGCCTTTTGGTGTGCAAATAAATTGCATGAAGGGCAAAAGCGTCAGAGTGGAGAAGATTATATTGTTCATCCTTTATCTGTCGCTTTTATATTATCCGAAATGAAAGCAGATAGCGATACAATATGTGCTGCTTTATTACATGATACAATTGAAGATACTATCATGAGTAAAGAAAAAATAGCCATTATGTTTAATGAAACCATCGCCAATTTAGTTGACGGTGTTACAAAAATTAGTAAAATGAATTTTTCATCTAAAGAACAGCAAATTGCCACAAATACTAGAAAAATAATAACTAGTTTAGAAGAAGATGTCAGAATAGTTATTATTAAATTAGCAGATAGACTCCATAATATGCGAACACTAGAATATAAAAGTGAATTCAAACAAAAAGAAAATGCTTTAGAGACAATGGAAATATTTTCTCCACTCGCATACTACTTAGGCGCTTATCAAATTAAATCAGAACTAGAAGATTTAGCTTTATATTATCTAAGGAGAGATTATTATGATAATATTGAAAGTCAATTAAACATAATAAGAGAAGAACTAGATAATGTTATTTATCAAGCTTTAGAAAAAGTCGGTAACGTTTTAGCTGATAATAATATATCCTTTGAGCATAAACAACGCATCAAAAGTATATATGGTTTATATAAACAAATTATTAGAGGTAAAAACATCATTGATGTTCACGACCTTGTGGCCATTAAAATTATGGTAGATGATGTCAATGATTGTTTTAGAACATTAGGATATGTTCATAGTGTTTATCCTCCAATAAATAATAAATTTAAAGATTATATATTCAATCCTAAAACTAACATGTATCAATCACTTCATACTACAGTATTTGGACCAGATGATAGATTAGTACAAATGCAGATAAGAACTTATGACATGGATAAAATTGACACATATGGCCTTACAGCCTATTGGGATTTGCACAAAAACGATGCAGAAGAAAGCATGCAAGACGATTTAAAAAATAAGTATCAATTTTTCAAATCTATTAGTGAATTAAATTCCATCATCTCTGATAATGCTGAATTTGTTAATAGTGTTAAAAGAGAACTTTTCAATTCCACAATATATGTCTATACTCCAAAAGGCGATATTATAGAGTTACCTAAAGGAAGTACACCAATAGACTTCGCTTATAAATTGCACACAGATATTGGAAATACAATGGTTGGGGCAATAGTTAATGACAAATATGTAAATGTAGATTATCAACTTCAAAATAAAGATAGAATAAAAATTATTACTAATCCTTTAATACACGGACCGAAACTAGAGTGGGAAGATAAAGTAAAAACCATCAAAGCCAAAAAATTAATCAAGCAATTTTATAAATAACAACTTTATATTTAAAATAATTTAGGAAAGAAGGATAAAAATGCAAATAAGTAATAAAGTTATGTATCATATTCATAGAGAAAATGAACATGATGACCTATGGCAAGTTGGCAATGAATTTCTAGTTGATGATAATTTTAATTCTGATAGTGGTTTAAGTATACCAGCATTTAATACAAATATTATGTGCTCAGATGGTAGTTATGCTAGCTTAGAAACATATTTAAAAAAATTTTAATTGAAGATTCACAGAATATAGATGTAGAAATAATTCGAACCTTATTAAAAGATGCATATAGAATAATATGTAATGCCAATAAAACTAAATGCGAAGCAGCTTTAGAGATATGCCGTAGAAATAAATTTCAACTGTATCCTAGTAGAATGCATTCTATTTGGGTTACTGATAAAGATAATTTAGATTATTGGCAAAACATACTTAAAGGAGAACATGTTTTTGAATTAAACCTAACAGGAATATTATTCAAATCTAGTGATTTGTATATTCCTGATAACAATTTATCTTTAGCTCAAGCCATTGAAGCTTCACAGGCATATTGGAATCCTATTTTTACTAAAGAAGCTGAAGCTCGTAAAGAATATTTATTTCAAGGTAAGGTTTTTGTAAAAAGAAAAATAAATTCAAAACGATAAAATTTAAAAAAATGCACTAAAAATAGAAGAAGGTAAATATGCAAGAAAAAATAAGTCATGTATATCATGGAAGTACATATCAAGGTTTAAAAATAATTAAAAAAAATAAAAGTACACATGGTAACTCCTGGGTATATGCGACTATATCTAAAACAATTTCGACAATTTTTATAAGTAATAAAGGTAGCGATTTATATTACTATTTAAGTGGCGATGGCACAGAAAATAATCCAGTAATTTTAGTAGAAAGAAAAGAAAACATGTTTAAAGATATTTTTAATGTTTCAGGCTCAATTTATACATTAAGTAGTAAAAATTTTATTTCAGGAAAAACTGGTTGGTCCGCAGAAGTGGTTAGCGATTCTGATGAGAATGTCATCTATGAAGAACATATAGATAACGTTTTTGAAAAACTTAAAGAATTAAATGACCGTGGAGAATTAAAACTTTATATATATCCAAATAGACCATCTTTTCTTCCAAAAGATAATAGTGATTTAATTCCTAAAGTTATAGGGTGGCAAAATAGAGGAATAAACATAGACCAATTTTTTGAATTATATTCAGAATTAAAAAAGCAATATTTAAATATGATAAAAGAAAACGAAAGATAATTCTTTTTATTTTAACACATTATTTTGTCTTTAATTATAAAAACACATTAAAAAACCGTTGATTTTCAACGG
>CALVXV010000110.1 GCA_944371685.1 uncultured Bacilli bacterium
TACCTTTATACTATTGCGGCATATCAAAATTATATAATATTTTATTATTTATTTCAACAATAAATACTATATAATTTTAAATTTATTTCAAATCATCAATAACCTTAGTAAACTCATATTGAATTTCATTTAATCTTTTTTCTGTTTTAGCTTCAAATCTAACCGTTAAATCAGGACCTGTATTACTAGCTCTAACCAAAGCCCAACCATCATCAAACATTACTCTTATACCATCAACTAAAGAAAATTTATAGTTTTTATCTTTTGCATATTTAATAACATTTGATACAATAGCAAACTTATTGTCATCAGTTACCCTAATTTTTATTTCTTCTGTTGAATAATAATGATTCAAACCACTAAATAATTCACTTATTTTTTTATCAGTATTAGAAAGTAATTCTATAATTCTAAGAATTCCATAAATTCCATCATCAAAGCCTAAATACCTATCTTTAAAAAACAAATGACCAGAATACTCTCCACCAAAATCTAAATTATTTTCATTAACATATCTTCGGCAATATACACTACCAGTTCTATTCATACAAGGCTCTAAACCTAATTTTTTGATTTCATCTATTAATGATAAAGAACATTTAACATCAAAAACACCTTTACGAATTTTCATAGAAGAAGCCAAATCACGATAAAAAATTGCCATAATTAAATCAGCACTAACAAAAGTTCCATCTTCTAAAACAAGACCACATCTATCGGTATCACCATCGACTGCTACACCTAAATCATATCCAAGGTCTTTAACCATACAGCCTAAATCTTTTAAATTATTTTTTACTGCCGGATCGGGAATATGATTTGGAAAATTAGAATCACTTTCACAATATAAAAGCTTATATTCTATATTAAATTCTTTTAAAATATCTTTAATAAATACACTGCCAGTACCATTACCACAGTCCACAACTACTTTAACTTTTCTATTTTTAAAATTTAAAGATTTTTTCAAATTATCAAGATATGTCGGAAATACTTCAGCTTCGGTCACATTACCTTCACCATTCAAATACTCGTACTTATCTAAAAATTTTTTAAAATCCTGAAGGTCATTTCCAAATAATGAATCTTCTTTTTTTATTGACATTTTAAAACCATTATATTCTTTTGGATTATGACTAGCTGTCAACATAATACCGGCCTCTATATCATAATATATTTTAGCAAAATTATGCATTGGTGTTGTAACTAAACCTAAACTAATTACATCAGTCCCACTATCTATAATACCTTGCATTAAAGCTGGATAAAGCTTTTCATAACTTTGTCTATTATCATGACCTATGATAACTTTGTTTTGCCCAAATTGCCGTATATAACTACCAAAAGCTTTGCCGACTGTATAAGCCACATCTTCATTTAAATCTTGACCGTATATTCCTCTAACATCGTATTCTCTAAAAATTGCATTATTAATATCTTTAGTTATTTTCATATCTTAACCTCCAACTATAATTATATATTACTTTTAATAAAATCACAAATATCACTTTACACATCATATTTTATTATTAAATTAAGTATAATATGATGAGGTGTTAAAATGTTAAAAAAATTAAAAGCAATTTTAACTATATTAATTGTTATTGTAATTGCTATTACAATATATTTTAAATTTATAAAAAAGACATCTATTGAAATACCAAAAATCACTTTAAATGGCAAGAATATCATTAGTTTATATCAAGGACAAACATATAAGGAACCTGGCTATAAAGCTACTGATTCAAAAGATGGTAACATAACAGATAAAGTTAAAATAAATGGCGAGGTTTTAACAAATGAAATAGGAACATATGAATTAATTTACACTGTCACTAATTCTAAGAATGAAACTGCCAAAGCTCATAGATTTATTAAAGTTAAAAAAAATGAAACTCCTACTTACAAAGATGAATATGATAACATTGATAATCAAACTAGAGGTTGGTGGAGCAATAATAAATTAGATGGTAAAAGACCATCGGGTGGGGCTGATATTAATGAATTAAAAAAATATAATGCTTACTTTATGGGACCTGATGAAAAAATATTATACTTAACATTTGATGAGGGTGGATTAGAAACTTATGTTAAAGAAATTGTCGATGTTTTAAATCAAAATAATGTTAAAGCTACTTTTTTTCTCTGCCGAAAATTTATTGAAGAAAATAAAGATTTAATTAAAAAAATGGCGGAAACTGGTCACACCGTTGCCAACCATACATCACATCATTTAAATATGCCATCATTAGCCACTAAAGAAAACTTTGATAAGTATTTAAAAGAAATTACCGAAGTGGAACAAACATATTATGAAATAACAGGGCAAAACATGGAAAAGATTTACCGAGATCCAAGAGGTGAATGGAGTTACCGTGACTTACAAATTATGAAAGATTTAGGTTATAAAAGTTATTTTTATAGTGCGGATTATTTAGATTATAAAGAAAACGTCACCAAAGAAAAAGCCTTAAATGAACTAACTAAAAGAGTTCATAATGGTGCTATATATTTAATACATCCTAAAAATAAAGGTAATTACCAAGCTTTAGATACCTTTATTAAAAACATGAAAAAACAAGGATATACTTTTGACCTTGTTAAAAATATTGAATAGGTTTTCACCTATTTTTTTATGGTAAGTTAAGAATTTGACCAATCATCAAAGTATTGTTACTTAAACCATTTAACTGCTTTAACTCATCTACTGTTGTTCCATATCTATTAGCAATGCTCCATAAACTATCGCCACTTTTAACAGTATAAGTGTTACCCCCACTAGGAACTTTTAACACTTGACCAATCATTAAAGTATTACTACTTAAACCATTTAAATTCTTAAGTTCATTTACTGTTATTCCATATTTATTTGCAATATTCCATAAACTATCACCAGCTTTAACAGTATAAGTATTGTCTTTAGAATTATTA
>CALVXV010000111.1 GCA_944371685.1 uncultured Bacilli bacterium
TGTATGCTTAAATTTCGGAAATATTTTCCCGTTAATGTTTACTTTTTTTCGGGACATTTTCCCAAGTTATTGACAGTAATATTTTTGGTAAATCACTCGTTTTCATTTGAACCATTTTATCTTCTCAAAACCAAATGATTATGTCTAACTAAAAAATCTTTAGGTGTCATTGGTGGATAATTATGTGAAACAAACATAATATCAGAAATCAACCTATTTCCATCAATCTTAGAAACAACATCAGGACTTAATAAATCATAATATTCATCTTTACTCATCTTTACATTTTTCGAAAAATCTAAAACTTCATCACCTTTTTGAACAAATGAATGTAAAAACTTATAATTCTTAACTGGACTATTCACAAAAGCTGTAACCACATAATCACCATTAACACCTAAAATTGAAGAAATTTCATGACATTTATTTTTATATTTACCCGCATAAACATCACATAAAATATCAAAAATATGTTTGTCATTACTTTTAAAATAAGCATCTTGTACACTATTCACACATAAAGAAAAATGTACATGACCTAAAGAAGTATTCAAATGTTTTTTCATACCAGCAACATCATAATTACATACATAAGGATGATTATTCAAAAACTCACATACATATTCATTAAATAATGTATTAACCGTATACTTACCTAAAATAAAGTACAAATACCCTTTCCTATCAAGCTTATATTTTAAATTAGGATTACTAATCAAATTATAATACGGATCAACTCCAGACTTATCTAACTTAATAATCTCATTAAAAACCTCATTAAATTCATCACTATCATAATAATCAGTATAAATCATTAAAACCAACTCCAAAAATTATTATAAAGCTTATCAATACTTAGATAAATTATTTAAAAACTCATCTTCATTCCAAACACTAACCCCTAAATCATGAGCTTTAGTAAGCTTACTACCTGCATCCTTTCCAGCAATCACCACACTAGTTCGCTTACTAACACTACTGCTTACAGAGCCACCAAGTTCTTCTATCCTAATTTTAGCCTCATCGCGAGTAAACCTTTCTAAAGTACCAGTTAATACAAAAGTCTTACCAGTAAACATAGTCTCCTCAGTACTTACTTCTTTAAGATAACTCATATTAACTCCATCTTCTTTAAGTTTATTAATCAAATTAATATTATTCTCATCTCTAAAGAAATCATAAACACTTTTAGCTATTGTATTTCCAATATCTTTAATACTAGCCAAATCTTCAAAACTAGCCTTCATCAAATTATCAATATTTTTAAACTCTCTAGCAAGTATATCTGCCGTTTTTGTACCAACATGACGAATAGAAAGTCCAAAAAGTAATCTTTCTAAAGAATTATTTTTACTCTTTTCAATTTCATCAAATAACTTTTGCGTACTTCGCTCACCAAAACCCTCAAGTTCCTTTAATTCTTCTTTATGTTCATGCAAATGATAAAAATCATCATCGTCTTTCAAATAACCTAAATTATAAAAATCCTCAATAATCCTATCACCAAATCCAATTATATTCATCGCATGACGTGAAGTAAAATGAAATAATCTTTCTTGCTTTCTAGCTGGACAGTGCTCATTCAAACAATAATATGCCGCTTCGTCTTCCTTTCTAGTAAGTTCATAACCACATATTGGGCATTTTTCCACCATATTAAATTTTTTCTCAGTTCCATTTCTTCTTTCCACAATAGGTTTAACCACTTCTGGAATAACATCTCCAGCTTTCTTAATCGCAACAATATCACCAATCCGTATATCTTTACTTAAAATATAATCCTCATTGTGAAGCGTCGCTTTAGAAATCAAAGATCCCATAACACGCACTGGCTCCAATATCGCACTAGGTGTAACCTGTCCAGTTCTACCAACCGTACAAATAATATCACGAACCTTAGTTAAAACTTCTTCAGCTGGAAACTTATAAGCAATTGCCCATTTCGGACATCTCGCTGTATATCCTAATCTCTTTTGATCATTTAAGTCATCCACTTTAATTACAATACCATCTATCTCGTAAGGTAAATTAGGTCTTTCCTTAGTATAATAGTCAACATACTCCATAAGTTCTTTAATATCATTAATCTTCCTATTATTAGGATTAACCACAAACCCAAGTTCCTTCATAAAATTTAAAGCATCATAATGCGTATAAATATTATAATCCTCTGGATCAGGTAAATGATAAATAAAACAAGATAAATTTCTGCTTGCAGCCACCTTAGAATCTAACTGTCTAACACTTCCAGCTGCCGCATTACGAGGATTTGCAAAATTAGCTCCATTCTCATTTAATTTTTTAAAAGAAGCTTTACTCATATAAATTTCTCCGCGAACTTCAATATCAATTGGCCGTTTTATCTTAAGCGGAATATCTTTAATCGTCTTCGCATTATGTGTAATATCCTCTCCAGTAACCCCGTCACCACGAGTAGCCGCACGAACTAATTCACCATTTTTATAAAGTAATGACACTGATAAACCATCCATTTTAAGTTCTGCCACATATTTAGGATGTGGTACAACCTTTTTTACCCTCTCATCAAAATCTATAATTTCTTCTTCATTAAAAATATCTCCAAGTGATAACATTGGAATCTCATGTGTAACCTTTTTAAATGATGAAATAACTTCACTACCAACCCTTTGAGTTGGTGAATCTGCTTTCTTAAACTCTGGATGTGCCTCCTCAAGTCGCATAAGTTCTTCCATATATCTATCATACTCTTGATCTGTAATCGTTGGATTATCATTTACATAATAATCATGATTAGCTTTATTAATAATCTCCGTAAGTTCTTCTATTCTCTTTTCTATCATATTTTATCACCAATAACATTATATAAAATAAACAAGCAAACTTCAATTCTTAAAATAACATTTTAAAAACT
>CALVXV010000112.1 GCA_944371685.1 uncultured Bacilli bacterium
TGCCATACATCATCATTACTGTGATAAATAGAAAATAAAAGTTTAGGGTGCTCATTCATAATATGACCTTTAGCCCCCATCAAAGCCATTCGCTCAGAGCCCTCAATATCACTTTTAATAATTGTAATCTCTTCTTTTATATCATCATCTAACGTAACCATCTGAATAGGAATATCACCATTATCACTAACCTGTGTAGAAGATAACTCGCCATTTTCCTTTAAATACATTGTTCCGTTTTCTGCACCAGCGCCTTTTAATCTTAAATCTATATCTTCATAAGGTTTCAGGTTAGTCTTTAAATATTCAAAATTCTCTTTACTTATTTCATAGCAGTATATCTTATTATAACTATCAGTTCCATAATTTTTTATAAAAGATAAAGTACTATCACCAATATAAGCTCCCAAATCTACAAACACTTCCGTCTCACACTTTGGAATTAAATCCAAATCAAAATAATCATCATATAGATTTTGCATCACCGAAGCTAAATCGATAAAACTCCAGTTGTACCAATTATCTAAAGTCGCCAATAACACTTTTTTAGATTGGTAATCACATAAATTGTCATAAAGCCATATAAAGTCATCAATATGATTTTTAAGTGTCCTTGCTTTTAACTTAAAAAACTCAAAATCTTTATTTTTAAAATCTAACTTACCCCAATACAAAAACTTATTAAAAAAATCCTCACAAGATTGCCTTGTCTTTTCATTTACAAGTAAAAACCGTTCCTTAATATGATAAAAAATCTCTGTTTCATCTTTATCTTTTATATCATCTGTAAGCTTTTTAAACTTTCTATCAATTATATTCATTCAATCACCATTTAATTATATTTTAAAAAAACAAAAAAATACATATAAAAATCTTACAGCGACTAGTAAACAACCAGTTATTATGATAAAATGCTTTTGGAGGTACATATGATCAAAGTAAACAATTTAAAAAAAGCATTTGTTAAACAAAAAAACAAACACGAAAAAGAAATCTTTTATGCTGATAATGGCATTACCTTTGAAGCTAAAGAAGGAGAGATTATCGGTATTTTAGGTCCTAACGGTGCTGGCAAAACCACCTTACTTAGAATGATTGCTGGCATATTAGAACCAACTGAAGGAACCATTGAATTTGATGGATTAAACTACCAAAATAATGAAATAGAAATCAAAGAAAACATTGCCTATCTTTCAGGTAATACTAAATTATACGATACCTTAACCACCTATGAACTGCTTAAAATGTGTGCTGATATTTATGGAATAGAAACTAAAAAAGCCGAAGAAAGAATTAAAGAAATAACAGACATATTAGATATGCAAAACTTCTTAAATAGTAAAATAGGCACCCTTTCAACTGGTCAAACCCAAAGAGTAAATATTGCTAGATGTCTAGTCCATGATCCTAAATACTATATTTTAGATGAAGCAACCACTGGTTTAGATATCATCTCAAGTCAAATAATTTTAGACTTTATAAAAAAAGAAAAAGCCAAAGGCAAGACCATTTTATATTCAACCCATTATATGGAAGAAGCTGAAAACATCTGCGATAAAGTAATCATGATTAATAAAGGTGTTGTCATAAACTCTGGTACGCCTTCAAAAATAAAAGAAGATACAAACGAAGCTAACTTAAGAGATGCCTTCTTTAAAATGATTGGAGGTGTCACAAATGAAGAGTAACTTATGGAACATTCTCAAAAAAGAGTTAAGAGAATTATTCAGAGATAAAAAATCATTATCTATGATGTTAATTATTCCAATATTTATACCCCTAATCATGCTTGGTATGTCCGCTTTATTCGAAGCGCAGTCTGAAAAAGATATCACTGAATATAATAAAATTGGCTTTGCCTATAACTTAACTGATGAAGAAAAGAGTATAGCCAAAGAAATGGATATCAAAGTAGTTGAAGGAAGTGAAAAAGACCTTAAAGAAAAATATGCTGATGGTCAAATAAATTTATATGTCACTAAAAAAGGCTCTGAATACACTTTAAATATCGACTCATCGGATAATAGTGTATATGCCAAAAATCTAGTAGAGCAGTACTTTAATACTTATAAAAATTACTTGCAGCAAAATTACCTCATGCAAAATGGGATAGATGCTAATAGTGTTTTAAACATAATTACTGTCCAAGAAAAATCAATTGAAAAAGATAATTATTTTGCTGACTTCATCAAAAACTATGCCTTTCTATTTGTCATCATGGCCATAACCGTATCGGCTACTTATCCAGCAACTGATACTACTGCCGGCGAAAAGGAAAGAGGAACGCTAGAAACTCTATTAACATTTCCTATCAAAAGTAAAGATATTATTCTAGGAAAGTTTTTGTCAGTAACCTTATCATCAATCATAACTGGTGTGATAAGTTTCATTCTAGCTATCATTTCATTAATAATTGCCAAAGATGCCTTTTCAATATATGATGGCTTAAACATCATGTTCTCGCCATTTACCATTATTATGGCCTTTATCATTATTATCGTTTATTCATTCTTTATTAGTGGATTATGTATTTCTATCGCCAGCACTTGTAAAACATTTAAAGAAGCTCAAAGTGCTTTAACTCCACTAACATTCGTATCACTATTCCCAGGTATGATTGCCTTCATGATTAGTGTTACAACAACGCCTCTATTATCTATAGTACCATTTTTAAATTATTCATTAATCTTTACTGATATTAATGCTGGCAATATAAATTGGCTAAACATTATCTTCATGATTGTCTCAAGTTTTGTTTATATAGCTATTGTTTTATACTATATTATTAAACAATATAAATCAGAAAAAGTATTATTCTCAAAGTAAATTCTAAAGTGAACTTACTTTGTCAACAACCTGAAAAGTAGATTAACGACAATCTACTTTTTTTA
>CALVXV010000113.1 GCA_944371685.1 uncultured Bacilli bacterium
GTAGATGACTTCTTTAATGCCTGATTGAATGATTAATTTAGCGCATTCGTTGCAAGGAAATAGGTCAACATATAGTTTGGCATTTTCTAAGTCTTTTTTGGAGCCACGATAGTTTAATATGGCATTTAATTCAGCATGGCAGACATAGGGATATTTGGTGTTTAGATTTTCACCTTCACGGTTCCACGGAAAATCATCGTCATGGAATCCATTAGGGGCTCCATTATAACCTATTGAAAGGATTCTATTATCATCACTGACAATGCAGGCACCAACTCTAGTTGATGGATCTTTACTTCTTAAGGCACTTAATTCAGTGATGGCCATAAAGTATTCATCCCAAGTTAAATAATCTTGTCTTTTTTTTGAATTCATAATTTCACCTCTTTAATTATTTTATCATATTTTTATTATTTTGAATAATATGGTTTTTCTGATATAATATTTTGTGGTGATATTATGAGAAAATTTTATGGTTTTACTTTAGGAACTATATTATTTGACCAGATTATAAAGAATCTTTTATTGTTTTTTATGAGTTTTGGACAGTCGATGACGGTTATTTCTGGTTTTTTTAGTATTACTTTGATTGGAAATACAGGGGCTGCATTTAGTATATTAAGTTCTAATACAATTTTACTGATAGTTATTTCGGTTATTGTACTTAATGTTATATATTTTGGTTTTATAAAAGGCAAGAAGCTTAGTAATTTTGAACAAATTTCGTTTGGATTGTTAGTTGGGGGAATTATAGGCAATTTAATTGATAGAGTAGTACATATGCAGGTGATAGATTATTTAGATTTTAATGTTTTTGGCTATGATTTTCCAGTATTTAATTTAGCAGATATTGCGATTGTTATTTCGATGATTTTGATTGCTATTTTGGTGATAAAAGGTGATAAGAATGAAGTATCAAGTAAAGGAAAATGATATAAGATTGGATGTGTTTTTGACTGATGTACTAGCTGTGAGTCGTAGTCAGGTTACTAAGATGATTAAGGCTAAAGAGATATTGGTTAATGGAAAGGTAGTTAAGGCTGGATTTATGCTTAAAGAAGGTGATGAGGTTAGTGTTAATCACACTGAGGTAGATGGTATAGTTCCAGAGAAGATGGATTTAGATATTGTTTATGAAGATGATGATGTGATTGTGGTTAATAAAGCAAATGGGGTGGTTGTACATCCTGGGGCTGGTAATCACAGTGGGACTTTAGTTAATGGGCTTTTATATCATACTAAACTTAGTGATGTGAACGGTGATGAAAGGCCGGGTATTGTGCATAGGATTGATGCTTATACTACAGGGTTACTTATGGTGGCTAAAAATAATAAGGCACATGAGATTTTAGCTTCGGAACTGGCTTTAAAGAAAACTTATAGGAAGTATGTGGCTTTAGTTTGGGGTGTAATTACTAGTGATTCTGGAGAGATAGATGCGCCAATTGGTAGAAGTAAGAATGATCGTAAAAAGATGGCTATTCGAGCTGATGGTAAGAGTGCGGTGACACATTTTAAAGTTTTGAAAAGATTTGAGAAAGCAACTTTGATTGAGCTTAGATTGGAGACTGGAAGAACACATCAAATTAGAGTACATATGGATTATATTGGTCATCCTGTAGTGAATGATCCTGTTTATGGAAACCGTAAATTGTTTGATGATAGTGGTCAGTGTTTGCACGCAAAAGAGCTTGGATTTATGCATCCAAGGACTGGTAAATATATGCAATTTGATAGTGAACTGCCGGAATGTTTTTTAAATATTTTGAAAAAATTTGAGTAGGTGATTTGATGAATGAGATTGTGATTGATAAAAAAGAAGAACTTGTGATGAAATTATTACATTATTTTATTACGGAAAGAGGATATAATCCGGTTATAATTAGGGGTGTTAAAGATGAGATATGGCTTGAGAATTTAGAAGATGATTATAAAATTGTGAGGATTGTTTCTGGATATATTCATAATAATGAACAGTTTAAATTTGATATTTTTAAAACTAAGAGTTTACTTAAGACTATTAAGAAGAAAACGTTGTCTTTTAAGATTAATGCACTTAGTATATTTGTTAATTTGGGAGATAATGTAGATATATCAAAGTTTGAAGATACTCCGAATATTAAGTTTGCCAATATTCATGAAGCGGCTGATTTGGGTAAATATCGTTTTGTGACTTCAGTTTTTCCTGATATTACTAAGGATATGAATTTTAAGGAAAAAGGTTTGGAATTATTTATGAAGATTACTAGTGATATTAATAAGAAAAATGAAGGTGATGCGAAGATGAATGAAGATGTATTTAGACCTAAAAGGCCGATTATTACTTATGCTTTGATTATTATAAATGTTTTAGTATTTATATTATCAGTGTTTAATGATAATATTTTACCGATGTTTGCGGTGAATAGGGAACTTATTGTTAATTTTGGACAATATTACAGATTAATTACAGGTATGTTTTTACACGGTGGTATTTTGCATTTACTTTTTAATATGTATGCTTTATATATAATCGGAATGCAGCTTGAGAGTTTTCTTGGTAAGGCTAAGTATTTAATTGTTTATTTGCTTTCTGGAATAGGGGCTTCAATGCTTTCAATTTTCTTTAGTAATAACTTTAGTATTGGGGCATCTGGAGCGATATTTGGTTTGATGGGAGCTTTACTTTATTTTGGATATCATTACCGTGTTTATTTGGATAGTGTGGTTAAGTCACAGATTATTCCTTTGATTGTGCTTAATTTGATTTTAGGCTTTACTTTATCTGGAATTGATAATTGGGCACATATTGGTGGTTTAGTTAGTGGTATTTTGGCAACTATGGCGGTTGGAGTTAAATATAAATCGACGAAGTTTGAAATGATTAATGG
>CALVXV010000114.1 GCA_944371685.1 uncultured Bacilli bacterium
ATGTGGATTGATGGGGCAACAGCTTTTAATTTGATACCATAACGACTACCTTGTTTAATTATTTCTGGAGTGTCTAAAGTCATATCAGCTAAAGTTGGAGAGGCAACTCCATATCCAGTTTGTTTGACCATTTTTAAGGCATCTTTGACTTGGTCATATTCTCTTTTGGCTTCACCTAAGTCTTGGAATAAGCTTAATAATTGTGAACGGCTAGTAATATCAACACCAATTATTTCTTTTAATACCTCATTATATAGATTAGCTGGAGTTTTTAAGGTGACTCTGACATTGCCAGTTGCGGTATCTACTTCTGATAAATAGGCTTTTTCAATATATTGACACTGCTCTAATTTACCGGTTATTTGTTCGATGTCTCTTAATTTATCTATTTCATGAATACTATCTCTGATGGCGTCAATATATGATTTTTTTAACCAATTATTTGGTTCTAAACAGGCTACCCAATCAGCCATTTCTACATCAATACAGGTGACTGGAAATTCATATAAGGCTTCTCTTAAGATGTTATATGCATCTCTTTCACTCATATTATCAATATTCATCGGTATAACTGGAGCATTATATTGTTCTTTTAAGGTTTCAGCTAAATTTTCTGTTTCTGGAAGCATTGGATGAGTAGAATTTACAAGAACAATGAAAGGTTTACCTATTTGAGTTAATTCTTCAGCAATTCTTTGTTCGGCTTCTACGTAATCACTTCTATCAAATTCGCCAATGGATCCATCGGTTGTAACTAAAATACCTATACTTGAATGATCTTTAATGACTTTTTCAGTACCAATTTCGGCAGCCTCAACAAATGGAATTGATTCTTCATACCATGGGGTATGGACCATTCTTGGGCCATTTTCATCTTCATAACCTTTGGCACCATTAATAACATATCCTACACAGTCAACTAGTCTGACACTGGCGGTAAAATCGTCTATTTTAATAGTCGCGGCATTACTTGGAACGAATTTTGGTTCGGTTGTCATGATGGTCTTTCCTTGGGCTGACTGCGGAATTTCGTCTAAGGTTCTTTTTCTTTCGTATTCATCTTCAATATTAGGAACAACTAAATTTTCAATGAACCTTTTAATGAAAGTTGATTTTCCTGTTCTAACGGCACCTACTACACCTAAATAAATATCACCACCGGTTCTTTCGGTGATATTTTTGATAATGTCTATTTTTTCCATTTTATCCCTACTTTCTTCATTTAAATATATGATGAAGATTTTTAAATATGAAAAATAAAGTATTTGTTTTTACATTTTATATCTTTGTCTACTTTGAGGTTGTATTCAATTTAGTCACATTCCTTTTTTCGATGTATTGAAATAAGATATGTATGATTATCTATAATATCTGTAAACCAATAATTCAAAACACCTAATATATAATTTTCAACTCGGGCTAGTTAAATTGTTGTTCTAGTAGTTTTGTTTTATAATTTAAAGTTAAAAAATAAAATTTTGGATCATGGATGATTATAGACATTATTTAACAGTGCTAGTTCTTATTTTATATTGCTTTATTAATTGCTTGGAACTACAATTATAATGGAGGCGATGTTATGGAAGCAAAAGATATTAAAAAAGTAGCTTGTGTGGGTGCGGGGGTTATTGGTTATAGCTGGGCACTTTATTATTCTTTAAAAAAATTATCAGTTAATGTTTATGATTTGACTGATGAGAAGCTTGAACTTGCGAAAAAAAGAATACATGATAGTTTACTTAATTTATTGAAAAATGATGTTATTGGTGAAGATGACATTAAAGAAATTGAAAGTAGAATACATTATACTACTTCTATTGAGGAAGCAGTAAAGGATGTACAATTTATTACAGAATCTGGTCCTGAGAGTTATGATGTTAAACAAAAGATGGCTGATGAAATGGAAAAGTATACAGCTAGTGATACAATTATTGCATCTTCAACTTCTGGATTACTCGTTAGTGAGATTGCGAAAAAAACAAAACATCCTGAAAGGTTTATAGGAGCTCATCCTTATAATCCACCACATTTAATTCCACTAGTTGAACTTACTAAAGGTGATAAAACTACTGATGAGGTTTTGGAATGTGCGAAGGAATTTTTTGAATCAATAGATAAAGAGCCTGTGGTATTACAAAAGGAAGCTTTGGGTTTTATTTGTAATAGAATTCAAATGGCTGTTTATAGAGAGGTGTGTAACTTAGTGATGAAAGGTGTCTGCACGATTGAGGATGCTGACAAAGCGGTTACTTTTGGACCTGGACTTAGATGGGCAATAATGGGACCTAGTTTAGTATTTGAATTAGGTGGTGGTAAAGGTCATATTGATGGGCTTATGAAGCACTTGAATTCTTCTATTAGCTTATGGCTTCACGATATGGCTGATTTTAAAGATTTTCCTGAGGACTTTCCTGAGATTGCTAGAAAAGGTGTTGAGGAGGCTTTGGAGCATCGTTCTAAAGAGATTGGTAATGACGATGCATCTTTAGCTGAATACAGAGATAAAATGTTAATTTCTTTATTAAAATTACATAAAAAGCTTTAAAAAGAACATTGATTAAATCATTTTATCAATGTCCTTTGGTACTTTATCATTGATGACAGCATCAATGATTTTATTTTGATTTTCTTCTGAAACTGTTTTACCAGTCATTTTACTTAATTCACCGATGACTTCTCTTAAGGTTCCTTCATCTTTTAAATTACCTTCTTGTAATTTTTTTGCTAAATCTAAGATGGTTTCTTTATTTACATTAGTTTTTTGTTCTACCCGTTTGAAAAAACTATCTGAAAATGCCATTTTAAAACCTCCTACATTAATATATGCGGGAGGTTTTGGATGGCTACTGCTCTCCTTTAT
>CALVXV010000115.1 GCA_944371685.1 uncultured Bacilli bacterium
TCACCATCTTGCATGATATAGTCTTTTCCTTCTAGTCTTAATTTGCCAGCTTCTTTTACTTTTAACTCCGAGCCATATTTTTTTAAATCATCAAAGGACATTATTTCGGCTTTAATGAACCCTTTTTCAAAATCAGTATGAATAATACCAGCACACTGTGGAGCTTTCATGCCTTGTTTATAGGTCCAAGCTCTAACTTCATCTGGACCAGCGGTTAGGTATGTTGATAGGCCTAATAGTTTATATGATGATTTAATTAATTTATCTAGGCCACTTTCTTGGATCCCTAAGTCATTTAATAATTCTTTTTTATCTTCTTCATCTAATTCAGATAGTTCAGCTTCTATTTTAGCACATATAACTACAACTTCAGCATTTTCTTTTTTAGCATATTCTTTTAATGTTTTTACATAATCATTTTCTTTTGTTATATCTTCTTCATTTACATTAGCTACGTAGATGATTGGCTTTAGGGTTAATAGATTAAATGGTTTTAGAATTTTTAGTTCTTCTTCGGTTAGATCTAAATTTCTTGGGTTGATGTTTTTTTCTAGATTTTCTTTTAATTTTTCTAGTAGTTCAGCTTCTTTTAAGGCTTCTTTATCATTGGCAAGTCTAGCTTTTTTGCCCATTCTATTTAATCTATTTTCGATTACTTCTAAGTCGGCTAGTTCTAGTTCGACGTTTATTACTTCAACATCTCTAATTGGATCGACATTACCTGATACGTGGGTAATATTTGAATCTTCAAAACATCTAACGACTTCACAGATGGCATCGACTTCTCTTATATGAGATAAGAATTTATTACCTAAACCTTCACCTTTAGAAGCACCGGCAACTAAACCTGCAATATCTGTAAATTCAAAGGTAGCGGGAATAGTTTTTTTTGGTTTATACATATTTTCTAAAAATGTTATTCTTTCATCTGGGACAGTTACCATTCCGACATTTGGTTCAATGGTGGCGAAAGGGTAATTGGCAGCTAAAATATTTTGCTTTGTTATTGCATTAAATAAGGTTGATTTACCAACGTTTGGTAAGCCTACGATTCCTGCAGTTAAACTCATTTTTCATCACCAGTAAGTATTATACTATAAAATGTATTTTTTTTAAAGAAAATCAATTATTTTAAAATTTTATTTATTTTTACAAATCTTGCTATAAAATAATGTATAATGATATAAAACGGAGGTGTTTTAAATGATTGAAAATGATGTTATTAAAGCTATTGATTAATTAGAAAATATAAAAGCGAAACTAATATGATTGAAGTTAAAACAGCAGCTGTAGGTTTTCCAAAAAAATGTTATGATACATTTTCTAGCTTTTCTAATAAAAATGGTGGCATAATTATTTTTGGAATAAATGAGGATAAAGGATTTATTACAGAAGATGTATATGATATTAAAGATTTGCAAATGCAAATATCATCATTATGTAATGATTCAATGGAGCCAAAAATTAGAGCTGAGATTCTTCCATTGGAATTTGAAGGTAAAAATATCTTAGCTGTTAAAATAAATGAATTACCACAGAATAAGAAACCTTGTTATTATAAACCTAAAGGGTTGAAAGGTGGCTCTTATACTAGAATTGGTGATAGTGATTTGTTAATGACAGATTATGAAATTTATGCTTTACAGAGTTATAACGATCATATCATAGAAGATAAAAGGCCTAATAAAAATGCCTCAATTGAAGATTTGAATAAAAGTGAACTTGTTAAATATATTAATAAAGTAAAAATAGATAAACCTAATTTCGCAAAAAATTCATTTGAAAAGAGTTTAAAACTTTGTGGAATAATTGATACAGCTAGCAGCAATTCATATCCAACTTTAGCTGGGACAATGATATTTGGAGAATATCCTCAAAGTTATTATCCACAGTTATTTGTTGCTTGTGTTGTTGTTCCTGGGACAAAACTTGGTGATGTAGGTAAATTATGAGAACGTTTTATAGATAATAAAAGGATTGAAGGTACTATAGAAGAAATGCTAGATAGTACAATTAACTTTTTAAGAAGAAACATGAGAACTATGGTCATTATTGATAATAACGGTATACGTAGTGATAGACTAGAATATCCTATAGAAGCATTAAGAGAAGCTGTAGCTAATGCTCTCATACATGATTTATCAGAAGCTTCTGATAAATTATGTACAAGTTAGTGTACAAGTTAGTGTACAAGTTAGTGTTCATGATTACTGCATTTAAAAATCTAGTTTTTACTAGATTTTTTGTATAGAATATCTATATCGACATAACCATTTATGCCATCAATTTTACCATCATCACACATTTGCCACATGAAGTATTCTTTATCATAATCGGTGTCATCAGTGTAGTGAGCAAGCCAAACTGGAGCTTCATGGTATTTCCAAATGGCGTTTAAATAGTTTTTACTTCCATAAAGAACGCCTTCATATCCAGCATCGTTAATTGTTTGAATAAAGGTATTAGCTACTTGGTTTAATCCAAAGATACTTAATTCCATATCGTTAAAAGCTGTAAAACTTTCAAAGTCGAAGACGACAGGAAGGGTTATTTCATAGTCTTTAATTTGATTTATGATCCATTTTGCTTGTTTTTGAGCTTCTTTTTCACTATCAGCATATGAATAGAAATATATACCAACTTTTAAATTATTTTTTAAAGCATTTTCTATATTTTGTTTAAAATAAGGGTCTAAGATATATTCACCGTTAGTACCTTTTTGACTACCAACTCTAATCATGACAAAGGTAGCGCCAGCATTTTTTACTTTTTCAAAGTCAATATCGCCTTGCCATTTAGATACATCTATACC
>CALVXV010000116.1 GCA_944371685.1 uncultured Bacilli bacterium
AGCCAAACACCTTAAAATCATGCTTCTTAATATACCCCATTAAAAATTTAATAATAAACATCGAAGTAATAAAAGCCACAAACATACCTACTAAAAGTATTGCAAGTTCCATACCTGTAAAAGCAAATGAAAACTTAACTAACTTTAAAAGTGAAGCACCAAACATAACTGGTATTGCTAAAAAGAACGTAAACTCAGCTGCTACTGTCCTAGAAACACCAAGCAATAATGCTCCAACAATCGTCGCTCCCGACCTTGAAGTTCCTGGAAATATTGCCGCAATAAGTTGAAATATTCCAATAAGTAAAACTGTATTATAAGATAGTTCTTTTAAAGAACTAATTTTAGCTTTTTTACCTTTATTTTTATTTTCAATTACAATAAATGCAATACCAAATACAATTAAAGCAATCGCCACACACACATAATTATAGAACCATTTTTCAAATACCTCATCAAATAATACCCCAACAATCGCTGCCGGAACACAAGCAACTATTATCTTTCCCCATAAAGAAAGAATATTTTTATCAAGCTTTAACTTATCCTTTTCCTTTTTAACTGGAAAAATCTGTTTCCAAAATAATATAACTACAGCTAATATAGCCCCAAGTTGAATAACTACTTGAAACATATCGTAAAAATCCTTAGACACATCTAACTTAACAAGTTCATTAAGTAAAATCATATGCCCTGTACTACTAATCGGAAGCCATTCAGTAATACCTTCGACAATTCCAAAAAATATTGCCTTAATAATTTCTAACATTTTATCACCCTATTCACATTCTATATTTTCATCCTTCATTTTATTAAAAAATTTAATAGAATTTTGTTTTAACATAAACTCATCTAATATATCACTTTTTAAATTAGGAACATCTAAATAATACTTAAGCTCCCAAACATTATCCTCATCTTTAGAAACTGTTATTTTTATATTATCATTAGATGCATACTTTTCATTAAATGAAACACCACTTGCTTTAATATCTTCTAAAAGAGTAATCCCTTCATCAGTCAAACTCTCATATGTTTTAGTTATAATAGCATCTTTAACTACATCCTCATTATCATAAGTTACATATATTTGAACTGTATCTTTTAAATCAGATGACTTATTAACTATCGTGCATGTTTTTTCAAAATCCTCATTACGAACAATACACCCTGTTAAACATAAAACAAACAAAAATATAATAACCTTTTTCATCTAACCTTCTCCGGTTCTAACAAAGATAAAGAAACTTTATTTTTATCAAATTTAATCTCGTCCACATAACAATCGACAATATCTCCAACATTCACAACTTCCATCGGATGTTTAATAAATTTATTAGTTAATTTAGAAATATGTGCAAGTCCATCATTCTTAAGTCCAATATCAATAAAAGCTCCAAACGGCGTTACATTACGAACAGTACCTTGTAACTTCATACCAACCTTTAAATCTTCTAAATGTAATATATCACTTTTAAGTATCGGTTTTGGCATCTCATCACGAGGATCTCTATTAGGTTTCTTAAGTGATTTTACAATATCTTCTAAAGTATATTCATCAGTAGCTAATTTTTCTGCATACTCTTTAATATTAATATCAATCTCCTGCATCTTCTTAGTACCAATATCATTTAAAGAAAGGCCAAGTAAATCAAGCAATCTCAAAGTAACATCATAACTTTCCGGATGAATACTAGTTGAATCAAGTATATTTTCATCCATTATTCTAAGAAAACCAACAGCTTGTGTATAACTTTTAGGTGAAAGCACTTTTTTAATTTCTTTCCTATCTTTAATTTTACCATTATCATCTCTATATTTAATTAATTTATCAATACTACTCTTAGTAAGTCCAGATACATACTTAAGTAAAGATGTACTAGCCGTATTAACATTAACCCCAACATTATTAACGCATTTTTCCACCACAAAATCTAAAGAAGAAGATAACTTTTTAGGAGCCACATCGTGCTGATACATCCCAACGCCAATACTTTCCGGATCTATTTTAACAAGCTCTGAAAGTGGATCTTGTAGCCTTCTCGCAATACTTATCGCACTTCGCTCCTCCACATGTAAATTAGGAAACTCACTTATTGCAAGCTTACTAGCTGAATAAACAGATGCTCCAGCCTCACTAACTAAAATATATTCACATTTATGCTTAGCCTCTTTTATAACTGAAGCCACAAAAGCCTCACTCTCACGAGATGCTGTACCATTACCAATAGCAATAATATCAATATTATACTTATCAATTAAATCAAGTAAAATCTTCTTACTTTTCTCTTTTTCATTTCTAGGCTCATGTGGATAAATAACTTTAATATCTAATTTCTTACCAGTATTATCAACTACAGCTAACTTACATCCCGTTCTATAAGCCGGATCAAACCCCAGCACCATCTTATCTTTCATTGGTGGTTGCATTAATAATTTTTCTAAATTAAGGCCAAAATTTTTAGTCGCCTCATCTTCAGCCCGTTCAGTAAGTTCACTTCTAATTTCTCTTTCTATAGATGGACCAATCAATCTTTTATAACTATCTTTTATAGCACCTTCAATAACATAATTAAATGGCGCATCTTTCTTAATAATCTTATCCTCTAAATAACTAATAATCTTATCAGTATCTATAACCAAACTAACTGAAATAACTTTTTCTTTTTCGGC
>CALVXV010000117.1 GCA_944371685.1 uncultured Bacilli bacterium
AATCAATATAAAGCTAGTTTAGTTTTAGCTTAAATTTCTCTCAAAAAATGTGTCTAAAAACTTGACCTAAATCCAATTTGAGTTTAATCTTTTTTTTAGTCAGAGAGTGCAGAACCCCTCCTGTAACCGCACCAATATGTTTATTAAGGTCTTGTTATTCAAGGCTTTTTATTATTTTATAAAGGAGAACCAATAATTTATTATAATTTTGTTAATAAAAAGATTTTATCAAAATACTTTGTTAGTTACTAAAATAAGATCAAAAAAAGAATTAAAGTTATTATGTGAATAAAGAAATGGTGCTAGAGTAAGATAGTGTTGTTATTAAAAAAGTGTATGATTATGTAAATATTTTAATAATAAAAGACCTATAAAGGTTGTTATGACTTTATAGGTTTTTAAATTATTTTATTTTTTGAAAGCTTTTAATATAAGTATTCATATCTTTGTTTGCGTAATATGGGAAACTACTTAGAACAATACATTTGGCTGTTGGAATATTTGAATCTATTAACATGCCTAAAATATTGTTTGTGGCATTTTTATCAATTGTAAGTCTTTCTCCTGATTTAGTTTGATAACTATATGTAATAGGAAATCTATGTTTTGATGTTGTATCGTATTCTCTTTCAATGTTGTATTTACTTAACCAATTACCATTTTCTCTAATTAAAGCAGTAGCTTTTAATATAGTATCTAGGTTACTGTTATAAAAAGCATTTGAAAATTTTTTAATGGTAGTTATTTGTTGATTGTTTAAAAATTCTCCTATAGTGTGAGCCATTTTTTCGTTTTGCATTGTATAATTTTTAGCTAAATAATCATATAATTCTGTTAGATCTTCTGGGTTTTCTGTCCAATATTTATATGCAAATGATATTTGTTGTTGGCGATTAAGTTTTTTGTTTCTTGGGATAACTGTTTGATTGATTAAATCGCATACTTGTTTTATTCTAGTAATTTTATTATTTTCCATTTTGTTTCACTCCTTTTATGTTTTTTAGTGTTTTGATATATTCATCAAATGAATCATTAGCTACATAACTATAAGCACTTTCTACAATGCGTCTTGCTGGAAATATGCCTTGATTAATAATTGCTAATTTTACTTTAGTGGCATTTTCTTTATCAAAAGAGATTATATTTCCATTTTTATCTTTATAGGATGTTATAGCTGGATATTTAGCTGCAAATATTATTTCTTCATCAAAAGGTTCTAGCCAATTTTGATGATTATATTCTTTGATTAATTCTTTAATTCCTAGTCCCATTCCTCGCTCGATAGTTATAATTCTTTTTGGTGTTGTTTGAATGTATTCATAGCGAGAATCTGGATAAGGTTTAAGCATGTTATTAAAAATAATAAATTTGGAGATAAGTTTGGATAATTCTGGGTTGTTTTGTATTTCTTTTAAAATATCAATGATGCTAGTTCCATGCATTAATTCATGATACTTGTAAGCAAAAATAATTTTTTCTTGAGGACTTAGAGTAAATTTTAAATTCTGTATTTTTTCTTGTGCTTGATGATTGTTTTGCGTTTCGTTTATTAAATCTTGCAAATTTTTAATAGATTGATTATTTATTTTTGACATGGGTTGCTTCCTTTCTTTTTCAAAAAATACAAGTGATATTATATCATGGTTTATTAAAATGTCAAATTTACATATATTTGTTATTTAAAAATTAAATGTAAAATTAAGAAAAAAATAAAGATATATGTGATATAATTTTATATAAGGTTTATGAGGTGAGAAAATGAAATTATATAATACTCTAACGAAAAAAATTGAGGATTTTGTACCATATAATAAAGATTTAGTTACTATGTATACGTGTGGACCTACGGTTTATTATTATGCACATATTGGTAATTTGCGAACTTATATTTCTGAAGATATTTTAGAGAAGGGATTAAAATATTTAGGATATGATGTGAAAAGATGTATGAATATTACAGATGTTGGTCATTTGGCTGGTGATAGTGATACTGGTGAAGATAAATTGATGACGGCGGCAAAGAAGGAACATAAATCGGTTTTGGATATAGCTAAGTTTTATACAGATGCTTTCTTTAAAGATTTAGATAAGCTTAATATCAAAAGACCGGAGATAGTTAGTCCGGCGACTGATAATATTGATTTTTATATTAAGATGATTAGTAAGTTACTTGATGAGGGTTATGCTTATGAATCTGGTGGTAATATTTATTTTGATACTTCTAAATATCCTAATTATTATGAACTTTCTGGAAGAAGTAAAGATGATTTATTATTAGCGGTTCGCGATGATGTTGATGTGGATATTAATAAACGTAATCCGTTTGATTTTGGGCTTTGGTTTACTAATTCTAAATTTAAGGATCAAGAACTTAAGTGGGAAAGTCCCTTTGGTTATGGATATCCAGGATGGCATATTGAGTGCTCAGCTATTGCAATTCAAAATTTAGGGGAGCATTTGGATATTCATTGTGGCGGGGTTGATAATATATTTCCACATCACACTAATGAGATTGCGCAGTCTGAGTGTTATTTAGGTCATAAATGGTGTAATTACTGGGTTCATATGGAGTTTTTAAATGATAAATCTGGTAAAATGAGTAAGTC
>CALVXV010000118.1 GCA_944371685.1 uncultured Bacilli bacterium
TAGCTATCAAAGGCCAGATGCACCTATACTGTATGAGCTTAAAAAAGACCCTCGTATACCTGTTATTTTGTTTGTACGAAAAACAGAAAAAGAAAAATACGCAAGGTGGAAAAAGTATTTCAAAATTGTTTATCTGTCCGGGGTTAGCAACATAGGAGAAACTAGAAGAGCTATAGTCAAATACCTCTATAAGAACGGGGTATCTGGTTGTTTCATGATGGATGATGATATACCCAAGTTTGGATATCTAGTTAAAGGGTACACTAAAACAGGCAATAAAAAACTAATGCTAAAAAATTACCCTTCAGAGGCCTGTCAGATCAGCCGAGACGCCCTTAAACTATGGCAGTATTATATTTCCCTATGTAAAGACGTGGCCCTGTCAGGGGTCGTTTACAGACCATTCAGCTGGATGTGGGGAAATACGAAAAAGCCGTGGATGTACAATGACGGGGTTATAGCACAAATCTTTTTTGTAAACGTTGAATTACTTACAAAGAGCGGAATCAACTATCGTTCAAATACTGAGTGCTTTAATGAAGATACCTGTATACAGTTTGAAGCTATGAAGGCCGGATTAAATACCATTCATTTTAAGGAGTTCACCTATTCTGTTCCAGTTGTCGGTCAGATAGGAGGGTGCTCAGAAATGTATGGGATAGATCCAAATGCAAGCAAACAAGAAAATTTTGAACGTTGTATAAAATCCTATACAGCTGGAGCGCATTTATTGATTGACAATATCGCAAAAGGTCATCCAGGAATAGTGTTAAAGTATGAGCGTTCTGGGCGTGGATATGCGGGTTTTGTATGGAAGTACTGGAGGAGGCCGTTTGACAGTGTATAGAAGTCAGAGAATAGCTATATATACACAAAGTAAACAATTCAGAAAGAGTCATCCAGAAATATGGCCTATCTGTATTCCAAGTTACAACAGACCCCATCCAAAAGTCCTTGATAGTGTAATTGAAGAATTACCGTTGGTTTTCTTTGTAAGAAGAGAGCAACTACCACAGTATAAATATCTTAGAAAACGGTTTAGAGTTATTCCAATTGATGGAGTAACTAACATAGGAGAAACTCGTGCAAAGATTTTGAAGTGGGCACATGTAAAAGGGTATGAACACATCTTCATGCTAGATGATGATATCTCATCTGTAGATTATCTATACCCGGGTGAAACCCGTGGTGGAAATACGTGTATGAGAGCTTCTCGCCTTAATGAAGGATTGCCATTAAAAGGGCTTAACCCAACGGCTTTTAGAATATGGCAACATTTTGTAGACCGGTTGGATCCGGATACTGTTTTAACTGCACCCCTTTACAGACCGGATAGTTGGCACATGAAATACAAAGATGCAGATATAAAGTACAATTCAGGCCCTGTTATTCAGTGTATACACCTAAACGTTTCAAGTTTGTATAAGGCTGGCATTACATATAAATCAAGCGATATTGTTGGAAATGAAGATATTGCCATACAGTTTGAAGCAATGGAATCCGGCCTTAAAACGGCAGTTATCACAGATCTTGTGTATGATTGCCCACCTATCAATTCTCATTCTGGCGGATGTGAAAATGCAAGCGGATATGCAGATCCGAATGAACGGTATAAAAAATACTGTAAACTATTCTTAAAAAATGTATCAGGAAAGAATCACCCTGGGGTAGGATTAAAGGTAAGCCGTGCAGGGTTTAAGAATATAAAACTAAATTGGAAGTACTGGAGGGCATTAAATGAAAAAGTATAGAAACTCAGCGTTCTATAAGCCAAACACTGTTCAGCTTGAATTGGTACAAGGCTGTAATAGGAGGTGCAGCTTTTGTGGATCCAACGGGTTTGAAAGAAAAATACACAGTATAGATAAAAAAGTGCTAAAAAAGCAATGTGAACTGATTGCTGAAAGTGGGTATAACCCTAGAATTCTTTTAGCTGGTCATGGAGAACCTACATTACACCCAAACTTCTATAAGTGTATTCGTCTAATTAGAAAAACACTTCCGACACACTGGATTCAAATCCTTACTAATGGGTATCTCGTTAAAAAGGATTTAACTGCTATCTGCAAAATGTTCGATGCAGGGTTAAACGATGTAACCCTTGATGAGTATGCGGATAGTAAATTTGATGATGACGAGATACAGAACCTACTTGATGAATACGAGGAAAAGACGGGTATTCACATTGAATTTGTCCGTATGAAAAAGGGCGTTCCTTTGTATGCGCCAAAGCAGTACAAAAAGCACCGACTTTTAATTATCCCAGCTATTGATGAAAGTATAGTTACTACGAGTAGGAAACTAACCAATCATTGTGGAGCAGGTTGCCCTCCTAGTAAAGATCTACAGGATAGAAGATGCACCAGAATCTTTAGAGAACTTTCTTTCCGTTGGGACGGTTGGGTTGCAATGTGTTGTCAAGACTTTCGTGGTCAATACCCGGTTGTAAACTGCATGGATCCTGATGTAAAGCGTTTTGATGATGTATGGAGACATCCAAGGTACGAGGCAGCTAGGCGCATTCTGTATCATGATCATAGAACCTTTTTCCCTTGCAATATCTGCAACCTTATACCTATGAGGGAAGGTCTGCTCCCTGATCATCTCGGAAAGCAAAAAATGGAAAAACCCACAGAAGAAGACTATGAAATTGTATTGGAAGAACATGAACCGCTTACTATTATGAAGGCAAGGCCGTGGGAAAAAGACGGTATTACTTGTTCGGATAACTTAAATTTACCTAAGAAAAGGAGAGGTTGATATGCTAGTAGTTCTTGAGGGTTGCGACGGGGCCGGTAAATCCACGCTTGCTGAGTTTTTGGCAAAGTTGCTGAATGCTGATATTGTGCATTGCACAGCAGAAACCCCGAATAACTACGGTTTTTTCTACAACATTATTGACATTGCAAAAACAAAAAATATTATTGCTGATCGATTCTGCTATGGTCAGTTTGTTTATCAAGAAAAAGAAGACAGGAAATTGTCAAAAGCCGATTTAAGAGTGCTTGAAACCCATATGTTGGAGGCTGACGGTAAGGTAATCCTCGTGACAGCTCCAGAGGACGTCATTCTCGCCCGTTTAGCTTCCAGGGGTGAAACTACTCATATGCCGGTAAAAGACATCCTCAGTCGCTTTGAGAAGGTCATGAGCAAAAGCATTTTGCCAGTGATGCGTTACGACACTTTAGGCACGATTACAAATCAGTAAGGAGGATGTACTATGGTCAGTATTTATCCAACTAGAGGATTTGTTGAAGCTAAAACCGTGAATGAAGCATGGCAAGCATGGTTCGATAGGTTTAGAGAGCAGGCAGATGAAGGTTTTACAAACCCTTCCCGTGACGGTGATGTCGTTGCAGAATGCCTGAATGCTGTAACGGTAATTGAAGACCCAACTAGAAACATTATAACCAGTGCTGATAGAAAAATGCCCATGCGTTACGCTGTGGGTGAACTGCTGTGGTATCTATCTGGCTCCAATAGGCTGGAAGATATTGCAAAGTTT
>CALVXV010000119.1 GCA_944371685.1 uncultured Bacilli bacterium
GTGACGAAAGATATTTTACAGATTCACATGTCTTTTTTCAAATTGGAAAGTGTTGCACTTCAAATTTAAATTAACAGATGTTATTTTTTTTGAAAATGTTATATTTTTTTGTTATACTATGTTTAGTGAAAAAATTTTATGAAATGAGTGAGGTTTAGTATGGAAAAAATTAAAGATTGTTTATTATTGATTAGAATTAAACATTATATAAAAAATGTGTTGATATTTTTACCTTTGACTTTTAGTGGTTTATATAAACAATCAGATAATATTTTGGTTGTATTTTTGGGATTTGTTTTGTTTTCTTTTGTATCTTCTATTGTTTATGTGATTAATGATGTATGTGATATTGAAAAAGATAAATTACATGAAGTAAAAAAAAATAGGCCCCTTCCTTCAAAAAGGGTTAGTATTAAAGAGGCATATTTAATAATTGTGATTTTGTTTATAATATGTTTAATTTTAACTTTTATTATTTATAAAATGACTTCTATATTTGTGGCGTGTTTACCATTTTTATATGTTGTTATTAATATTTTATATAGTAAATGGCTTAAGAATATTGTTTTAATTGATGTTTTTGTTTTGGTTATTGGTTTTTTAATTAGATTATTTTTTGGTTCTCTTTTAATTGATACTTTTGTATCTAATTATCTTTATTTAACTGTTATGGCTGGAGCTTTTTATTTGGGCTTTGGAAAAAGACGAAATGAGATTATGAAAAATAGTGATAAATCTAGAAAAGTTTTAAAATATTATAATAAGGATTTTTTGGATAAAAATATGTATGTGTGTTTAGCTTTGACTATTGTATTTTATTCAATGTGGGCAACAGATCCACTGGTAATTTATAAGATTAATAATAATTTGTTAATTTGGACAATTCCTATTTTAATGATTATATTTTTTGAATATAGTTTAGTAATTGAAAGTGGTAGTCATGGCGATCCGGTGGAAGTTGTTGTTCATAATAAGTGTATATTATTTACTATTTTGTTTTATATTTTAGTTATTAGTTTAATTGTATTTGTATGAGGTGATTAATTTGAAAAATAATTTTATATTAGCAAAGAAAATTCAATTTGTATTAAAATTTTTGTTTATTTTGTCATGTCCTGCTTTGAATCTTGTTTTTGCAAGAAATTCTGAAAAAGAGATTTTAATTTTATCTATGTTATTATCATTATGTATTGGGCTTTTTTTGGTAAAAAAATTTTGGAACAGTGATATAAAAATAAATTGGTTCAATTTATTTGTTTCTTTTGTGATTTCTGATTTGTTTTTAGGTATAGTATATAGTTATCATTTTGATACAAATTTTTCTTTATTTTTTTATAAAGTTTCTTTTTGGAAATTATTTATTTGTTTTGTCTTAGCTTTGTTTTCTTTAACTTTGATAATTTATTATTTTATTACTAAAGTTAAAACACCAGTAATGTCATTTTTTGTTAGCTTAACAAAACGCGAAAAAACTTTTTTGATTGTTTATTCTTTGATATTTTTAATTTTAATAATTGTTATTTATAATTTAACAAAAGTATTTTATTTTGTTAGTGGTAGACCGTATGATATTATTTATACAACTGATAGTTCTGCTATTTTTGAAGAAAATGCTTTTATGAATTTTAATGCTAGTGAAAATGTGGCCGGTAGGCAGCCATTGTTTGGTGTTTTTTCTGTGCCTTTTGCTTTAATGTCATTTATTTTGAGCAAAATATTCTTTATGATTCCAAATGGTTATGCGATTTTTTTAACTTGGGTTCAGGTTATTTTAATTGGCTTAATGATGATTATGCTTGCTCGTTTATTAAACATTAAAGATAAGAATCGATTTATATTTTACTTGTTTTTTTTAAGTTGTTATAGTACAATAATTTTTACTTTTACTCTAGAACAATATATTATATCTACGTTTTATTTGATTTTGGGTATTTATGTTTATTTTAATATGAAAAATGGTGTTAATTATCCTTTTTCGATGAGTGTTGGAACACTTATTACTTCTGGGTGGTTTTTTCCATTTGCTGCAAAAGATAAAAAAGTTAAAATATGGTTTCTTAATGCGTTAAAATGCTTGCTATTTTTTCTTATTGTAACGATTTTAAGTGGACAATTATATTTTATTTTTAATTTTGTTTCAGGAATTTTAAACACAGTTGATAGTTTTGGTGGTGAAGGGATTAGTTTTTGGAGTAAACTTTGTCAATATTTTGGGTTTATTAAAAGTGTTTTTTTAAGTTTGCCTGGATATATTACAGAAACTAATCAATATTGGCTTGCTCCGATTAATCACATTAGTAAATTTGGAGTTGCAATGTTAATTATTTGTTTTATGAGCGTAATATTGAATAGGAAAAATAAATTTGTAATTTCGGCGTTTTCTTGGATATGTTTTTCTATTATTCTTATATTATTAATTGGTTATGGTACTAAAGAAAATGGAACAAACTTATATAGTTTTTATTTTGGTTGGGCTTTTATTAGTTTAGTATATATGTTTATTGATAAACTAATAAAAAGCGATAAATTAAAAAATGCTTTAGTAGTTATGATTTGTTTGTTTTTACTTTTTGTAAATATACCAGAATTTTTAAACATTATAATGTTTGGAATTTCTTATTATCCGATTTAAAATTGGCTTTTATTTTGAAAAGATTATATTTTTTTGTTATACTATGTTTGTAATGTTTAATTAAATTTTATTTAAAATTAGAGGTGGCAAATGAAAAAGATGTCTTTAGTTGTTCCTTGTTATAATGAGGAAGCAGTTATTAAATTGTTTTATGCAGAAATTCAAAAAATTGAGAAAAATTTTACTGATGTAGAATTTGAAATAATTTTTATAAACGATGGTTCTAGGGATAAAACATTGGAGCTTATGCGAGAATTATCTAAAAACGATGATGTTAGGTATGTTTCATTTTCACGCAATTTTGGTAAGGAAGCGGCGATGTATGCGGGGCTTGAAGTTTCTTCAGGTGATTATGTAGCCATTATGGATGCGGATTTACAAGATCCGCCAGCTTTACTTAAAGAGATGTATGAAATTTTAGAATCTGGTGAGTATGATAGCGTGGCTACAAGGAGAGTAACTCGTAAAGGTGAGCCTGTAATTAGAAGTTTTTTTGCTAGACTTTATTATAAAATAATAAATAAGATTTCTAAAACAGAGATTGTCGATGGGGCTAGGGATTTTAGGTTAATGACAAGACAAATGGTTAATGCGGTTTTAGAAGTTAAAGAATATAACAGATTTTCTAAAGGGATTTTTTCGTGGGTTGGATTTAGAACTAAATGGCTTGAATATGAAAATGTAGAAAGGGCAGCAGGTGAGACGAAGTGGTCTTTTTGGAAATTATTTTTATATTCATTAGATAGTATTGTAGCTTTTTCAACTGTGCCACTTTCAATAGCTTCAGTTATGGGAATATTATTTTGTTTTGTAGCTTTTCTTATGA